>CAZRDD010000480.1:0-4224 GCA_964598675.1 uncultured Parafilimonas sp. | reverse complement strand
CCGCCGCCACCGTTACCGGCACCGCACCCGTGTTGCGCAAAGGCAGCTTTAACCTGCCGCAGGTGGCCGATACCTACCTTGATATGAGCAACTGGGGCAAAGGCGTGGTATGGGTAAACGGCCACAACCTGGGCCGTTACTGGAGCGTAGGCCCGCAGCAAACCCTATATGTACCGGCAGAATGGTTAAAGAAAACCAATAACCAGGTAGTGGTTTTTGAGCTTACAAACACCACCCAAACCACGCTTGAAGGCCTGCCCAAACCCATACTAAGCACGCTAAAATAACCGTACTGTTTATACCGTTTTGTAAAGCCCTGGTGCAAACGCTGCGCGTTTGCACCAGGGCTTTTTTGCTGTTGGTTTTAGTGGGCAAGCAGTGGTATTACATGGCATCGGCGGTTGTGTCACTCACTTGTACGGTGGTAACATTGGGGGGCTGGGGGGAGATACTTAATCCTTCGCTTAGGTTAACCAAAAGCAGGTAAGTAGTTTTATAGACTTTAGAGGATAAAAATCATTTATGGTGTACAATTAGACAAAAACTCCATCCATAAAAGACCTGAACAAAAACATATTGAAACTAAAAGCATCAAACCAATATTAAAAAGGGGTAACGATTTTTACCATACTGCCGAAAAATTGAAATTACCATGCATATCAGGAGCAATACCTTCACTTACAGGGTAAAATGTTATATCGTTGGGGTTAGAAGGATGTCGGTGCATTGCCATCATTACTGCATAATCGAATTCAAGGGCGTTGCTATCAATAGCTCCCTTAAGAAGAGCCAAATTCCCTCCCGCTGCCCCTGTATTCGCACTGGGATAAAGAAGTCCATCTAAATGAATATTGTTATATTTGGTTACCTCAATTATCATGTTAAAATAGCAAGAGGATATCTTGTAGTACAATTGCTTATTTTCGGTTTTGCAAAAAACCTCTGAAATAAATTCTAAGGAAGAAATATATTCAGTTTTTTTCTCTTGAGAGACACCTTGTAACTTCTCATTTATCAGTTTTCGGTATTCATCATTTGCTTTTCTGAAGTCTTCATTTTTCTTATAACTTAATTCATAAAAAGGCAAAACACTTACAATTAAAGGTCTTTTTAAACCCCATCTACTTAAAGTAATAATTTGCCGAGAAATTTTATAATCTCGTACATACTCCATTGCAGTTTCCAATAATGCTGTATTTTGACAGCTTCCTATATCCTCACCAGGATTTGGAACCGCCGCATAAAAAACTTGTTGACCCTCACTATTAGCTCGCTGCATTTTTATAAAATCAGGATTCGGATTATATGATAAATGCTCTCGTTTGGAAAACATCTCTCCATTATAATTAATTCTGGCTCTTGCTACGAAGGGTACTTTAAGTTCTACCGTAGTAATCGGTATATTAATATAGTAATCTCTCAAAATTTGACTAATAATTTCAATATCAGCACTTTCAGTACTTACTTCTAATATCAAATGTTTAAATTCTTCTAAATTCATAATAGTGTTTCATGCCGATGAAGCAAAAAATTAATAATAGAATAAAATAGCTATCAGACGAATTTAATCTGTGTAACAATAAAGATAAAAATAATTATAAATACGAATAGTCTATCAAAATGCAAATCTTGATCATTTGACGAAGCTTACATTTTTTTACACTTAGTAATTAGCTTTGCAAATATTAATTGTCCGTATTACTGGAATTCAATATTTCAAATCCCTTACCTGTTAAAAAACAAAAAAGACATTAACAATCAGGTATTGTTTGCCGGGCAGCCCTTAACCGGCGTTCAGCAGTACAGCCTGCCTTTTAACACCATAAGCAACATACCATTTGCCCCCGCCGCCACCGTTACCGGCACCGCACCCGTGTTGCGCAAAGGCAGCTTTAACCTAGCACAGGTAGCCGATACCTACCTTGAAATGAGTAACTGCGGCAAAGGCGTGGTATGGATAAACGGACGCAACCAGGGTCGTAACTGAAGCCTAGGCCCCCAGCAAACCCTTTATGTGCTGGCAAAGTGGCTAAAGAAACAATAACCAGATAGTGGTTTTTGAGCTTACAAACACCACCCAAACCACGCTTGAGGGCCTGCCCAAACCAGTACCAAAGCACGCTGAAATAACCGTACTGCTTATACCGTTTTGTAAACGCATACCAAACATGCGTTTGGCAAAAGGTACTTTCTTTTAAACCCTTTTACCTGCCAGTTGCTAATTTTTTTCGTAGCGTCAACACTATCAGTGTATGCAGTGTTCATTATTTTAGATAAACCCATAGTTTTACAGGTGTTAGTGTTGTATTTAAATTCAAATTGTTCTCGTTTTAAATAGCTAATTTTATTAGAGCATATAAATTATCTAACTGAACCTTAAAGCCTGGCCGGGTTTATTAAAAAATTGATTAACCCAATAAAAACATACACCATAAAGCCCCTGATTAAAATATTAGCATTTAGCATACCATCAGGAAAATGCAGTATCTATAATAGTTTACTTATACTGTCCTTTCTGTTAAGTACCCCAGCCTTCCCCCAGTTCTCCCGGTTAAACTTTGACACCTACACTACCCAGGAAGGATTGTCGGAAAATGTTATCAACTGCCTTTACCAGGACAAAACCGGCAGGCTGTGGATTGGCACAGAAGATGGCCTGAATTACTTTGACGGCAGAGAATTTAACGTTTGTAATGCCCCGATTGATGCATTTAACTCGTTAAGAAACAAAAACATCCACGCCATTGCAGAGGATGCCAATAACCAGCTTTGGCTGGGTACCCTGTACAGTGGCGTACTTATTTATAACAAAACCACGCGCTTACTAACAGGCAGGCTAACCGAAGGCCATTCAAACAAGTCGCTTATCGATAACAGGATTAACTGCCTGCTGGCCGATGCAAAATTTAAACAGGTTTGGGTAGGCACAAAAGCCGGGCTTTCTGTTGCAAACACTGGCACTAATAACAACACAGCAGCACTGCTGCAGGGCCAGTCCATAAACTGCCTTACATTACTACCCATCGGGCAGCTATTAGTGGGTACCAGCAATGGCATTTATGTAGTGGATGCCTTTAAGCATACAGTTATTACGCACATTACAGTTGCCCGGGGGGTGCAGCCCAAACCAGGCAACAATGACATTGTTAATGCAATTGCAAACGCGGGTAATAACAGCTGGCTTATAGCAACCAGCAACGGGTTATGGAAACTACAAAAAAACAATACAGGCGAAGCATTTTTAACATGGCCCATAAACATAGATAATGATGAAACTGGCCCCGAAACAAAAGCGGTTAATATTACAGCCATTGTTAATAAAGCAGCCGGTGAATTTTGGTTGGGTATACAGGAAAAAGGGCTGACGACTTTTAATTTATTAAATAAACAAACAAGCATTGTAAATAATGGCCCTTTTGTTACTAACAAGCAACCCTTTGAAATAATAAATTGCTTCTTAACCGATACCAGCGGTGGAACCTGGATTGGTTCACAGGCTGGCTTAAATTATTATCACCCAAAAAACAACCGCTTTCAAAGCCTGAAACCAACCGAGGGGTATTTTACGAGCATTAAAGGCGTTTTTTCTATTTATACCGCTGATGATACAATCATACTGTTAGGTACAAAAAACGGGCTTTACCAATATAACGAAGCAACCAGGCAATACACAAAAGCCTCAGCAACTTCTGCAGACTATTACTATTGCTTTCTTAAGCAAAAAGGCCTGCCATTTTTAGCAGGCACCTCGGCTGGTTTAAAGGAACTGGTACAAACGAAAAATAATTACCTTGTAAAAAATGCCCCGTTGCAGGGTAGCAGTATACTTAACAATGCCAGGGTGTGTTGTATTAAAAGTTTTGAAGACTCGCTGTTGTTATTCGGCACAAAAGACGCAGGGCTGTATACCTGTAACCTGATAACCCACACCTGGCGGCATTTGTTTAACGACAGCATGCAAAAGCAATTGCCTGATAACCTTGTACACGACATTGCCATAGGCAAAGATGGAAACGTTTTTCTTGCACACGAAAACGGTATCACAAAAATAAACCTTCACACTGGGGTAAAGCACTTTTACGAGGTAGACCCTGGCCGCAAAGACTGGCTAACGTCAAAATCAATCTTTGCATTAATTGCCCGGCCCGATACGTTGTGGGCTGCTTCAAACGGCGGCGGGATATTTATGTTGCTGGAAAAACAGAACATTTTTAAAAGGGTTTC
>CAZRDD010000479.1:0-4226 GCA_964598675.1 uncultured Parafilimonas sp. | reverse complement strand
GGCTTATACATACCAATGCATCCTGGTGAGGAAAACGGGCTGCGGTTCTCTTTAAATTTTCACCAATTGTTTCACCCAGCAACGGGGTGGTGGATGCACCATTAACATACGACATTCTCGCAATCATATCCTGCTTATTAAAAATGGCAAGTTATTACTAAAATAAGCGCGGTTTTAACTGTAAGTAAAAAAAACTGCAAGGCTGTAACAGCAGTTGCTGCCAGTACGCAAAAAGTGTTTATCCAAAAACAAAAAGAGACTTTGTGATGATGAACCTGCATACGGGCAGCCGTAAAAGCAGCAGCCCCGGAAGAAACTTTTAAATTGTTTCCCCAGGGGCCACTGTAGTTTAAAATCTTATAGTAACACTACAAATCTTTCACCCTTAAATTTCTAAACCTTACCACTGCACCATGCCCTAAAAAGCCGATGTGGCCAGTGGTTCTTTTTAAACCAGGGTGCTGGTTGTGGTCGGCAGTGCCATTTTTGCTGGCTTCATCAATATTTCCATCCAGTATTACTTCGCCATTCAGCACCACTTTTATGTGGGGGCCATTGGCGGTAATTTCTTCGTAGTTCCACTCCCCTACCGGTTTTAAAAAGCCACGTTTAGCTGGTATTACGCCGTATACGCTGCCGTGGTACTGGTAAGCATGAAGGTCCTTATAAACGGGTGCCTCATTATCCAGCACCTGTATTTCCATGCCCACATAAGCAGCATCCCCTTCCAGAGGGGCCCTTATACCAATACCATTGTTGGCACCGGGGGTAAGCTGAAACTCGAAACGCAGCACAAAATTGCTGTACTGCTGTTTGGTGTATAAATTGCCGGGGTGGCCGTCTGCTGTGTCAACCAATATGCTGCCCTGGTCAACTTTGTAGCCGGTGGTGTTGCCGGTCCATTGGTCAAGGTTCGATCCATCAAACAGCACATTAAAGCCCTCTTTCTTTTCTTCCTCACTCAATACAAACGGCGCAGAGCCTGTAAGTTCTTTTATGTACAGGTCGCGGTAAGCCACGTAGGTGCCATGTGCCTGTAATTCAATTTGCTCTTTAACAAATATGGGTAACGACCTGTCCCAGTAGTTTTCAAGCACCACATTATCGGTAACGAGTACACCGTTTAAATAAACGGTAACCTTATCGCCACGCATAATAATGTGAAAGCTGTTCCATTCCCCAATAGCATTATCGGCCAGCATCAACGGTTTGCTTTGGTTTTTCTGGTTATTGTACAACCCGCCTGAACCTACCTGTGCGCCTACCGATACCCTTGAAGTATCCCATATCTGCACCTGGGGGCTTCCGCGCAGGTAAATACCGGCATCGCCTTCGGCGGTAATTTTCCAGTCAACAAACATTTCAAAATCGCCATATTGCTTTACGGTACAAAGGTTTTCACCGTGGCCGCCAAATACCAGCAGCCCATCTTTTGCAAACCAGCCATCGCGCATTACTTTATCAGCTTTAACCTGCTCGGCAGCAAGTGTATCTGCAGGCATTTTTGCACGTGCTATGGGGTTGGCCACAAGGCCCTTCCAGCCGGTAAGGTCGGTGCCATTAAACATGGCTGCAAACCCTGGCTTGCCGGTAATTTCGGCAATGTGTTTTTTAATGGCCGTTTTCTCGTAATCCGCATCCTGCCCGCTTATTACCGCCACTGTTTTGTTGAGCAGGTTAACTACTATATCCCCGTTAAAATCTTTGTTTGAAAGGGCAATATCCATTACCGCATGGGCAGCTTCCTGCTGTACGGCTGCATCATCCAGGTACTGGCCTGCAAACAACAGCGACAGTAAGGTTCTGTTTTCCCCCGCTTCTTCCACAATGGCTTTGCGCTGTGCTACGGTTGTGGCAACGGCCATTGCCTCCTTAAGCATCAGCAGCTTCTGGTCTGCCGTAAAACGGGCATGTTTTATAATGGCTATGTAGCTGTTAAGGGCAGCCTCGCCAGCGCCCGGCTGCTGTGCTATATGCAACAGTATACGCGCAGAACCTGCATCGGTTGTTTTTGCCAGCGCTGTAATGGCGGCGGCTTTGCTTTGCGCATCGCCGTTATCGTACCCTGCTTTTATAGCTGCAAGCGCCGTTTTACCACCAATAGCAGCCAACACATCAAAATACTGGTACTGTTTGGCCGCTGGTGCATTTTTTACCGCCGCAAGTATTGCGGCAACGCGTGCAGCAGTATCTTTTATACCGGCAGATGCTGCTACCACGGCATTTTGCATGTTAGCTACATCCGCACCCTGCACATCGTTAAGCAAAGAAAATAATTCCGGCAGGTTTTGTTGCGTAACCACTGCAGGCAATGCTTCAACGGCTGCATTGTGTACCAGCGGATTGGTGCTTTTTACTTCTGCAAGCACATCGGTTACTGCATCGCCCGCACCACGGGCAGCAAGCACCTGTAACAGCACGGCTTTACCGGTGGCAGGCATAGCTGGCAACGCTTTTATAAGGGGCGCTGTAATATCATTGTTTTTAAGGGTAAGCAAGGCTGTTTTAACCGCAGGCGCATCAATGGGTGCGCCTATCCTCAGCACTTCCAGCAAAACGGGCAAAGAGGCTTTGCCACCCAGTTTACCGGCAGCAGCAATAGCGGCTATCCTCACTTCATCTTCCTTGTTTTTCATCAACTTTTGTATGCCCAGCAACAAGCTTTCATCACCCGTTTGGCCTAAAAAATTAATCAACTGCACCTGGGCTCCTGTACTTAATGTTGGCAACAACTGCAGCCACTGTTTATCAACAGCGGGGCTGTGCAGTTTTGCGGCAAAGCCAAGTGCGGCAAAGCGGTAAGTAATATCATTATCCAGCAGGGCGGCTTTTAGCAGCGGCAAGGCGGCTGCGCCTTTTATTTCTGCAAGCAACTGCAGCGCAGCTGTTTTGGTATGCACCTGGCCGGGAGCCTGTGCATCTTTAAGCAACTGTGCGGCTGCGCCTTCTGCCAGTGTTGTATTACCTCCAGCTACCAAGGTATGCAGGTATAAAATATAGGCAGCAGTGGCATTGCTGTAATCATACGTGTAACCAGCTTTTAGTGCCGCGTAATTTACAGCAGCCAGCGTTCCAGGACTGCCGATATGCGACAGCGCATAAAGGCATACTTTTTTAAGCTGCACATCCTCGCTGTCCAAATAGGTAGCTATTCGCAGGGCTGCAGGCTTGTAACCAGCATCGCCAAGGGCTTCAATAATTGCCAACTGTACCGCCCCTGTGGAGGCTGACAGCGCCTTTAACAAAGCGTCCTGTGCAGCGGGCGTGTTTATTTGCGCCAGCGCCCTTGCAGCCGGGCCTGCCAAAGGCTCCGCAGCCAGGTAAGGCTGCAATGCAGGTACAGCATCATCTTTACCGGTGGCCTGCAATTGTTTTATAATAAACTGTTTGCTGGTATTATCCTGCAATTTTGCCAACGCGGCTATGTACCCTTTTACTGCTGCCTGGCGCTGCGCCTGCCTGCCGGGCTGCATTACGTAAAATGAATAGCTGTTAATGGCATACTCCGCGGCAGTATTATCGCCATTGCCTGCGGGCTTTAAACTGGCTGCAAGGGAGGTAATGCCGCTTTCGCCAAGGGCATCTAACGCCTGCATGCTTTTGGTAAGCTGCTGCTTGTTTTGTGCGGGCATGGCTGCCAGCACATCTTCAATTTGGGTGCTGTTACCGCCCTGTGCAAAATTTACCACAGGCGTACAGGCCATTAAAAAGAAAAGAAAAACTATAATGCGACTGATTTTTTTCATGATATACCGATGTATGGAAATGAATTTTTTGGAATGCTTTTTTGATGATGTTATTACAGTACCCACGGCGCACGCATCGGCTGATCGAGCAAACGGTTAGCGCCTTCATCATCAACAAACAACTGCTTTACGGGGTCGAACTTTAACGACCGGCCAAGCTGCAATGCCACCTTGCCCATATTTACAATGGTGCAGGAGCGGAAGCCGTTGGACTCATTTAATGCAAACGGTGTTCTGTATTTTACGGAATCTAAAAAGTTGGTAACCTGTGGTGCAGGATCAGGCATCATTGCCAGCTTCTCTTTCAGGTTTGGAATATCTGATTTAAAGCCTGCATACAATTTACCTTTTGGCCCCTCTATATAAGCCGCATTCGGATCTTTTGCTTCACCATCTAAAATGATTTTGCAACCATCTTCATAGGTGAACGTAATTTTTCTAAACGTGCCGCATGCATCGGGATGTTGCTGTTCTGCATCC
>CAZRDD010000478.1:0-4247 GCA_964598675.1 uncultured Parafilimonas sp. | reverse complement strand
CGGTGCGTTCTAGGCGGGTACCGGGGGGCATCCTCAAACGCAACTGTAGCTGGCCTGCATCTACCTTGGGGAATATCTCGGTACCAGCTTGCGTATAGCCAAACCATGCGGCAAACAAAAGCAACAGCAGCAATAATGGTGCCCACAGCCTGCCTGTTTTTGAGGCTTTTTGCACAAGGAGGAGCAACTTTGCTTTTGTTTTTTGGGTGGAGGTTTCAGTGGCAGTGCCACCTTTCCATTTCATTAACTGGTTGGCCAGCACCGGTACCAGGGTTTGAGACAGCAGGAAAGAGGCTATCATGGCAAAACCAACGGCCATTGAAAGCGGCAAAAACATTGAACGCGGCACCCCGGCCATAAAAAGGGCGGGTACAAAAACAGCCAGCACACTTAATAATATCAGCAGTTTAGGCACCGCTATTTCGCGGCAGGCATCCCATATAGCCCTCGCTTTTTGCTTACCAAGTTCAAGGTGATGATGAATATTTTCTATGGTAACCGTGGCCTCATCTACCAATATGCCTACTGCAAGGGCAAGGCCACCAAGTGTCATGATGTTGATAGTCTGCCCGGTTAAATACAGGCAGATGGTTGCTGCCAGCAATGCCAGCGGAATATTTACCACTACTATAAGCGCACTGCGCACATCTTTTAAAAACAACCACACCATCAGCCCGGTTAACAACGCGCCTAACAACCCTTCAAAAAGCAGGCTCTTCAACGAATTGATAACATAGCCAGACTGGTCGAACTCATAAGACACCTTTATATCATCGGGTATAGCGGCCTGCAGGTCGGGCAGGGCTTTTTTAATCGTCTGCACCACATCCCAGGTGCTGGCATCAGCCCTTTTGGTAACCGGTATGTACACTGAGCGCTTACCATTAATAAGCGCATACCCGGTGGTTATGTCTGCACCGTTGTTAACGCTTGCAATATCTTTTACAAAAACCGGTGTATTATCAACGGTTTTCACCGTTACGTTTTCCAGTTCTTTAAAATTATCAACCACGCTGTTGCTTGCGGTAATAAAGGCTTTATCGCCCATACGGATGTTGCCCGCCGGTATAATGGCATTGTTTTTAGCAATGGCCGTTACCAGTTCATCCGCAGTAATGTTGTAACTGCGCAACCGTTCAGGGTCGGCCTTAATAACAACGGTGCGCTGGTTGCCGCCAAAAGGCGGCGGCGCAGAAACACCCGGCAGGGCCGAAAACATTGGCCGTACCTTAAACAGGGCAAGGTCCTGAATTTCGTTGAGCGATTTACTGTCGCTGGTAAAAACCAACTGGCCTACAGGTACTGAACCAGCATCGTACCGCAGAATAAACGGCGGCAGTGTACCCGGTGGCATAAACGACCGTGCGCGTGTGGCATACGATACCACCTCCGCCATAGCATTGGCCATGTTGGTGCCTTCGTGAAACTGAAGTTTTATTAAAGCAAGGCCCTGTATTGATTTGCTTTCCACCGCTTTAATACCCGTTACATACAGAAAATGGTATTCGTAATACGATGTAACAAAACCTTCCATTTGCTGTGGCGATAAACCGGCATACGTTTGCGCCACATAAATAGTGGGGGCATTCATGGCCGGAAAAATATCCAAAGGCAACTTGCGTATGGCCAGTATGGAAAACAGCACCACCGCCGTTACCACCACCAAAATGGAAACGGGTTTACGCAGGGCAAATTGTATTAACCTTTTCATAATTATTTTACCGGGTTTGCTGCATAAAAATGTTTATATCACCCTTAACGGCGGCCTGCATCAGCAAAGCCGTCCAGGCATCCCAGTACGCTTTTTTCACATCCAGTTCGGCCGTAAGCAAATTATACTGCGCCTGTATAAGGTCAGCAAAATTTACCAACCCTGTATTGTAACGGGTTTGTACGGCATTAAACGCGTACCGGGCCGCCGCCAGTTGCTTCTCTGTTTCGGCGGCAATGGCTACACTGCTGCTAAAAGCATTGTTGCTTATACCCTGCTGGGTGTACAAATTGTTTTGTGTTTCAGCTACCTGCTGCTGCGCTGCGCGGGTAAGCAGGCTTTGCTGCTGTACCTGTAATTTGGTTTCGCCATATTTCATAATGGGGAAACTCAACTGCAGTCCCGCACCGTAGTTGTACCTGCTTAAGGCCAGGCCATCCAGCGCTTTTATGCTGCCATTGGCTTCAAAACCCGAGCCACGGGCAAACACTGTACCCCAAAAACTTAGCTTGGGCAACCAGGATTTTTTAAGCAATTGCTCCCTGTACTGGTTTGCTTCATATTGCTTTTGTGCAAACTGCATCAACGGGTGCTTTTCAAAAGCAGTATCGGCAGTTGCTTCCGTACCAGGCAGCCGGTGCAAAAACAGGCTGTCAGCAGGTACCGGTAAAGCATTTGTTACCAGCAACCGCGCCAATTGCCATTGGTTTGCCTGCAAATCTTTTTCGCCATTCAGCAATGCCACTTTGGCTTTAGACAATTCAGAAAGAAACAGTGCAGTGTCTGCCCCCGGCTTAATGCCGCTTTTAGCCAACTCGGTACTTTGGCGCAGGTTTTCCTTTACGCGCAACAGGTTATTACGGCGCACATTTAAAATATCATAACTAAGCAGTAAGTCTAAATATTTGCTTATAACATTTACCTGGTGGTTAAATGCCTCCTGCTGCAGGGCGGCCGTTTTACTGCCTGCATCGGCTTTGGCCAGGGCAAGCTGTGCGTTGTGCTGCCCAAAGGTTACGGCCTGCCAGTTAAGCAAAAGCGAGGCTGCACTGCCTAACGCCGGGGTATAATTGTTTGAGGTGGATGGCGGGCCGGTTAAAGGCAGCATACCGCCGGGGTTAAACTGCCCTGTAAGGTTATTGGCAGTGGAAAGATTGGCCTGGTAACCAGCATCTACCGAAGGCAAAAAGCCATACTTCACCACCTCGGTTTGTTTGATGGCCGCATCTGCCTCCAGCTTTTTTTGCTTAAGAAGGGGGTAATTCTGTAATGCCAGTTTCAAAGCCCCTTCCAGCTGAATAGCCGTATCCGGCGGCGATTGTGCATACACATGCTGCCCCAGCAGTATTATTACAATAACTGCATATTTTTTGCCCATAATTATAATGGTTGGCGGTTTAGTACGTAAACCACGCAGAAAATCACCACAACTACCTGTATATAAAAGCTTATTGGTTTAGTATAAAGGTTTTATGCTGCCTTGCGCGGATAATTAAGCAAGGTTACAGCCGTATTGTCTACTAAAATAGAATATTATCAACTTTTTGTATCCGTTTTACTTTTTTTCACTTTTTTTCGGTAGACAGAGGGGTTGCTACCGGTATGTTTTTTAAAAATACGGGTAAAATGGCTTTGGTCGGAGAAGCCAGCCAGGTAGGCAATTTCGGTAAGGCTATGGCTGGATGTTTCAAGCAACCCGATGGCCTTCTCTATCCGCTGCTTTCTTAGATACTCGCCAAAACTAAGGTCGTCAAAATATTTTGAAAACTCCCTTGACAAATAGGATGGGTTTATATTAAGCCCTTTTGAAACCTCTTTGAGGCTCAGGTTGGTATCAACCTGGTCCTGTATCAGTTCTTTCAGTTCCTTAACCCAAGTGGGTATTTTTTTAGCCCCCTTTTTTTTATTTATGTATTCATTAATAACACTTACCAGCAAATGTTCAAAAGGCCCGCCTTGCTGGTGCTTGGCTTTGTAGAAGTGCTTGGCCCAACTGTAAAGGGCATCGTAAATAACCATACCTTTTTCAAGCAGTTCGTGATCGTTGGTATAATTATTTGCAAGCCCGGCGGAAATGGCCCATAAGCCGGCGGCTTCCGCCGATATATCGTACCTGTCGGTATCGGCAGCACGCACAATTACTGCCACACGCAAAAGGGCCTCATCGGTAATCGCATATTTCTCAATAAAATAATCAAACGTGCATTTTTCCTTGTAGTGGGTAAACTCTACACCCGGTACATCAAAAGGGGTTGCGCCGAGCTCGGCAGCCTTTGCAATCACCTCATCAAAGGGAACGTAAATAATTTCGGCAGCTTTATCAATAAAGCGCTTTATAAGCCAGGGGCAGGCAATGCGGTCTATTTTGGGGCGCTCCCTTGTAATCCATTTCATCTGTAAATATCGTTGTTTCGCTTCAAAAAAAATTGGCAGCTTTCTTCTCCCCAAAAACGCACAGCCGTAACAATTGTTTCTATGCAAAAATATTTAACCGGTTGGCAGCCATGCCGTTAAAACTATTGATAATAATACAACC
>CAZRDD010000477.1:0-4253 GCA_964598675.1 uncultured Parafilimonas sp. | reverse complement strand
ATTTGGGGCTATACCTACCTATTGCCAAAACAGCACAACCCCTGTGCTTTTAAACGAAGCCAAAGATACCAGTGCTTTTAGCGGAACAGGCAGCTACAGCGGTGATGGTGTTAGTAATGGATACTTTACCCCATCAACCGCAGGGCCAGGCCAGCATACCATTACTTATACATATACATTGGTAAACGGCTGTACAGATACCATAAAGCAGGTAGCTACCGTTGCGGTACAGCCAACTGTATCTGCTGGCCAGTCTACGGTGATATTACAGGGCGGGCAAATCGTACTACAGGGCGCTGCATCGGGCGGTAACAATTTCACTTACCTGTGGGCACCCGCAGCCACACTAAACGATGCAACCCTGTTGCAGCCAATAGCAAAACCAGCCAGCGATACCTATTACACTTTATTAGCCACAAACGATAACAATTGCAGCGATACCGCAGGTGTTTTAATAAAGGTATTGCTTGCACCAATAGTGCCGAATGCTTTCAGCCCTAACGGCGATGGCATAAACGATACCTGGCAAATATCTTACCTTAGTTCTTATCCAGATTGTATTGTGGAAGTGTTTAACAGATATGGGCAAATTGTTTTTAGCTCTAAAGGGTACGCAACACCGTGGAACGGTACCTATAACGGAAGCTCGCTTCCTGTAGGTACTTACTATTATATTATTTCAACAAGCCACCTGCCTAAGCCTTTAACCGGGCCTTTAACAATATTGAGGTAGCTTACTATATTTTATGGCATGCGCCTTGTTAAATGTTTATCTTTAATATTGTACCGGGCAGCTTGAAAGTGAAAATAATCAGGGGGCAGTAAGGCCGCCCACATACATGCTTGAAAAACAGAATATTCTGATGAAAAAACTAACGCTTATACTTATTATTGTTTTACCTTTTTGCGTACTTAAGGCACAACAAAGGCCATATTATACCCAATACATTCTAAACAATTTTATTATTAACCCTGCCATGGCAGGTATTGAAAACTATTGGGATGCCAAACTTAGCCACCGCCACCAGTGGGTAGGCCTTGAAGGGGCACCGGTAACCACCTACGCCACCATACAGGGGCCGCTGCAAAAAAGTGGCTATGCCCGCGAAACGCCGGTTACGGTGCATGCACAAGGCGAAAACCCGCGTGGCGAAGCTTATTACCAAAATTACCAGGCAGCGCAGCCCCATTTTGGGCTTGGCTTTACAATTATAAACGATGCCACCGGCCCGCTTAATAACTTTTCAGCATCGGCAACGCTTGCCTACCATGTACCGGTTGGCGAAAAAACAACCCTTAGCAGCGGCATTAGTGTAGGCATGCAAAATATGCGGCTGGATGCATCTATGCTAAATTTTGGCACAACCCAGATTGACCCTGCTGTTGCAGGCAGCGGTTATCTAAACCAGCTAAAGCCAGATATTTCGGCAGGCGTATTTCTGTATTCAGCAAATTATTTTGTAGGGTTGGCCGCGCAGCAAATCATCCCCCAAAAAATTGGTTACGGCAACGATAAAGTGGCTTTGATAAACGGCAAGCTTATACCACACCTTTTTTTACAGGCTGGTTACCGCTATTTGCTTACAGAAGATATTAACTTTCTACCCTCGGTAACGGTTAAATACATTAACCCGGTGCCAATGAGTGTTGATATTAACGCAAAACTGCAATACCGCGATTTTTTGTGGGTGGGTGCCTCGTACCGCCCCAACAATGGCTTTGCAGCAATGCTTGGCCTTAATATAAACAGCACCTTAAACATTGGTTATGCTTACGACTTTACCACCACCCAGCTTAATACCGTAAGCCACGGCACACACGAAATACTGGTGGGCTTTTTAATAGGCAACCGCAACGATGACTGGTGCCCCCGTAATGTTTATTAGTTTTCCGGTAATGTACAAGTGCTTTTTCCTCCTTTTTACATTGCATTAAATGTGCAACAAGTTTTTAAGCAACCCGCCAACCATAAGGTTTGCTTTAGCGTAATTGTATCTGTTGTTTTACAATTATTTTACGTACGTTTGAAAAAACACTGGTATCATCAAGGATGAGTTTATTAACCTATATAGGCATAGCACGTAAAGTTTACAGGGAAATACAAACCCAAAAACAGTATAATCACACATTCCTCATTCCTTATTTAAGCGAGCTTGAATTAAGGTATAATGGTACATTTACCCCAGAGCAAAAGCATAAAATACTTAACTACTACGGCCTTTTCATCACCAGCTTTTTATGCAGCAGCTACAAGCGGCTTTATGGCAAACGCCTTACGGATGATGAGCGTAAAAGAGCAACCCTGTTTGGCATATTAACACCTGTGGGTGATGACCTGTTTGATATTGACAAACTTAGTACGGAAGATATTCGCCAGATAACCTTTAACCCGCAGAGCTACCACGCTACTACATTTAGCGCAGGGGTGGCAAAGGAGATACAAACCTACATGCTGCAGCATGTTCCATTTAAAAAGGAATATCTTGATGCCTCAAAAAATGTACTGGACATACAGGTTGAAACCATTAAGCAAACCAGGCCAACCTTAAGCCGCGAAGAAACAGAAAGAATAACCCATATAAAAGGTGCGGTATCCGTTATTATATACCATCAATGCTTAGATGAACCCGCCGGACAGCAGATGCTTGATGCCCTTTTTTACATTGGCAGCCTGTACCAGTTGGGCAATGATATTTTTGACCTTTATAAAGATGTTCGCGACAATGTTTATACGCTGGTGAACACCTGCGATGATTTTTTAGCCTTTAGAAAAGGATTTATTGAAAGAATTAAAGCGCAAAACCGGCGTATTATGGCTTTACCTTACAAGCATAAGCATAAAAAAGAGTTCTGCATTATTATAAACACCATTAATGCACGCAGCCTTGTGGCCTTAGACCAAATGACGGCCTTGCAAAAAAAACTCGGAGGGAAGAAAATACAGTGGGCCAAGCTTGAGCGTAAGGATATGATTGTAGACATGGAGAAAAAAACGAACCTGCTAAAATGGATAAGATATGCCTTTATTATACCGGCATGGAAGTAACCGTACGATAAACCCCAATAGCTAACATGCACCGCTTACCAATAACTGTTTTACTATTGATATTGAGCCCGGCCTTTGCACGTGCCTGGCAAAACGACTCAATACTTATAAGCAGGTTGCTTAGTCAATTAGACAGTATGCAGTATAAGCAGGATGAAGGGGAGTTTTACAAAGGCATGTTTAACAGCTACAGGGCCTGTGGGGGTGGGCCACACAACTATCAACCCGATAATAATGTATTTTTTACCGCAATTGCATCATTTGGCCTGCGCAATATACTGCCTGCATTAAAAGGGGATGATAAAGCCAAAGCAGAAAATATTATACGCCGCGCTGCAACCTGCTACCCTTATTTTAAAAACCGGTACGGTAACCCCTATTATGGTTTTTGGCCAACCAACTCCATTATAATGCCGCATACCCTAATTTTTAAATACCTGAAACAAGTTTTTGGCCAGGGGGAAGATGCTGATGATACCGTAATGATATTAATGGCTTCTGACACAGATGACAGTACCGCCCAGGTGTTAAAAAACAGGTTTGCCGCAGTTAGTAACCTGGCTAAGGGCAGGCGCATTATTTCCACTTACAAAAAATACCGGCAAATACCGGCGTACAGTACCTGGCTTGGGCAGCGCATGGCACCCGATTTTGACTTTGCTGTACATTGCAACATACTTTATTTTGTACTTGGTAAAAAGTTACCCCTTGTAAAACAAGACAGCGCTACCATACACCTGCTTGCTGAAATGGTAAAAAACCGCGATTATATGCGCAACCCCACCTTCCTGTCCCCTTATTATGTACATTCCTCAATACTGTTGTACCATCTTACACGGCTGATGAGTGCTTTTACCATACCTGAACTGGAGGCTTATAAACAGCAACTGGTAACCGACATAAACAGCTTGTTACCTGTAAGCAACAACGTGATGGACCAGATAATACTGCGAACCTCATTGTTAAGATTGGGAGAAAATGCACCAGAACTTGGTTTGGACGATATTGCAGCATTTGACGAAAGCAATCAAAAAAGCTTTGTTTTTTTCCAAGCAAGGGCTGCTTTTCCCTATCCAACACCACTAAAGAAAATATTTTTGCACTGGAGTTATATTTACTACTACTTCTATTGCCCTGCTTATAACAAAATGCTTTGGTTGGAGTATCTGGTGGAGAAAAATAGAAAAACTTAGCAGCAGTACGTTGA
>CAZRDD010000476.1:0-4275 GCA_964598675.1 uncultured Parafilimonas sp. | reverse complement strand
TGCCGTTAAAAACAGCTTACAGCAGGCATTACAATCAAACAAAAACCATTGGCGGGCCGAGTACCGCAGGCTTAAGCACAGGGGTGGCTATGCAGTAGTTACCTCCAAAGCCATTATTATACGCAACGAGCATGGTGCCCCCACCCGTATGGTGGGTGCCATGCAGGATATTACCAGCAAACGCAACCTTATTACCGCCTTAAACAACAGCGTTGAAAAAATATGGTCGCTGCTGCACAACATATCCGATATTATAACCCTGGTTGATAAATATGGGGTGATACAATACCAAAGCACATCCGACAAACATGTGCTTGGCTACGAGGAGTTTGAAGTGGTGGGCCGCAATATTTACAGCCTGCTGCACCCCGATGATAACGGCCTTATTAACATTGATGCGCAACAGCAGCCGGGGCAAACCTTTAACCAGGAGGTGATTGAATGCCGGCTGCAGCATAAAAACGGCCACTATGTATTTGTAGAGATGCAGTTAAACAACCAGCTTAACAATACCGCTATAAGGGGCGTTATACTTACCAGCCACGATATTACACACCGCAAAAAACGCGATGAAGAAAAAAACGAGCTGCTGCATAAACTTAAATTAGAAAACGAGGAAAAAAGGAGTTACGCAGAAGCGCTTGAGGAATCGGAACAGCGTTATAAATACCTTTTTGAAGAAAGCCCTGCCCCGTTGATTATTTGGGACCACGATACCCTTAGCATATTGGATTGCAACGAAGCCGTGCTTGAAAAATATGGCTACACACGGCAGGAGTTTACCAGCCTTAAAGTAAACGACATAAGCCTTTACAACGATTTTGTACTGGCCGAAGCATTTAAAAACAGCAGCCCCCCTTACGGTGGCATACACAAAAAAACATGGCAGCAAAAAAAGAAGAACGGCGAAACCATGTATGTGCAGATAACCGGTTTTTTGTTTGATTACAAAGGCACAAAAGCGGTGTTTAACCACATAAACGATATTACCGAAATACTGGATGCCACCAGCAAGCTTCAGCAGTCGGAGGAGCGGTACAAACTGCTGTTTTATAAAAGCCCCGTACCAAAGGTTATATACAACACCACTACCCTGCAGATAGTAGATGCCAACGAGTCGTTTGTGTTTGGTTACGGCTATACGCTTGATGAATTAAAAACCCTTACGCTTGACACTTTACTTTTGCAAAAAGAGCTTAAACGCTTTAAGGCAACCCAGCAACACAATAAAGGCAAAGCGCATGGCATGGTTAACTGGGGCATGTTTTTGTTCAGGCAAAAAAACCGGCAAAAACTAATAGCCGATATTTTTGCCAACGAGCTGGTGTACAACGGTGCCGCCTGCATGCTGCTGTCGTGCGTTAATGCAACGGAGCGTGTAGCATCGCAGGAGAAAATTAAAAAAACATCGGAAAGGCTGCGCCAGCTTGCCACTTACCTTAACGATATAAGGGAGGATGACCGGGCCAATATAGCACGCGAAATACACGATGAGCTGGGCCAGCAACTAACAGGCGTTAAAATGGATGTTTACTGGCTTAAGGAGGAGTTGCCCGGCCTGCCGGAAGAAAACAAACTGCAGTTTGAAAGCATTTTAAAACTGATAGACCGCACCATTGGCACCGTGCGTAAAATATCAACAGCGCTAAGGCCCATTATGCTTGACGACCTGGGCCTGCTTGAAACGCTGAAACTGCACAGCCGGGAGTATGAAAAAAGGTTTGGCATAAAGGTTGATTTTACAACCAACCTGCAGGAGATTGTGGTGCCGCCCAAAACAGCCATCAACATTTTCAGGATATTCCAGGAAACCCTTACCAACGTTGCCCGCCATGCGGGTGCCAAACAGGTTGCCTGCCAGATAAAGGGCAAGGAGGATAAAATTACCCTGAAGATGAAAGACGATGGCAACGGTTTTGACGTTACTAAAATTGCAGAGAAAAAAACACTGGGCCTGCTGGGCATGCGGGAGCGGGTAATAATGCTTGAGGGAGATTTTACCATACACAGCCACCCCGGTGCAGGCACCGAAGTAATTGTTACCATACCCCTGGCACCGGTGGCCGGGGTACTATAAACAGGATAATGTATGATGCGTATAATAATTGCAGACGACCACGCTTTTTTACGCCAGGGTGTTGAACGCATTTTGCGCAAGGAGTTTCCTACGGCGCAAATTGATGAAGTACCCGATGGCGAAGAACTGGTTAAAAAAGTGATGAAAACGGAGTATGACCTGGTAATATCCGATGTATCAATGCCCGGCAGGGGCGGCATGGAGGCATTGCATGCTATAAAGGAGCAATACCCCAAACTGCCCGTACTTATGCTGAGTATGTACCCGGAAGACCATTATGCAGTGCGGGCCTTAAAAGGCGGCGCCTCCGGCTATTTAAGCAAAAGCATGGCCCCCGAGGAACTGATAAATGCTGTACGGCGTGTGCTGATGGGCCGCAAATACATAACCCCTTTGGTGGCCGAAATGCTTACGGAACAGTTTACCGATGATGCAGGCAAACTGCCGCACGAAACCCTTAGCGACAGGGAGTTTGAAGTGCTGAAACTGCTGGCCGCAGGCATGGGTTTGTCGGAAATTGGCAAATCTCTTTCCATAAGCGCCACCACGGTAAGCACCTACCGTACCCGCATACTGGAGAAAATGAACCTTAAAACCAATGCAGACCTTATTAGGTACGCGTTTGAGAACAATTTGGTATAGGGTGCAGGCAGTGGCAGGTAAAGCAGCTTACCCATACACCTTAGCACTAAATTTATAAGTGTTACCGGTGTTATAACCTTGTTTGTAATATTAACAGGCAACATGCGTTTTTGCCAAACAACCAACTATTAAATAATACTCATGCTTAAAACGCTATTTATCGCAGCCCTTGCTGTGTTAATGTTTGGCACCGCCTGCGTGCAAAAGCCGGCAGACATACCTTATACTGTTGCACAAAACTATTTTGTAAAAACCACTGTAAATACCAGCAGTGCACTCACCCTTAAAATTACCAGCCAGGCAGCGTTCGACAGTGTTTTTGGCATGGCTGCTGTAATGGGGCCCAATGGCCGCCCCACCCCGGTTGACTTCACCCGGCAGTTTGTGTTAGCAGTAACCGGCAAAGCAACCAATACTACCACCCAGTTATCGCTAATAAGCTTACAAAAAGCAGCCAACCACCTTCAATTTACTTACCATGTTAACAGCGGCCAACCTGCCAGCTATACCATGGTGCCCAGCCTGGTTATACTGGCAGACAAAAAATACAGCGACGATGAGGTGCTGTATATAGAAGATAAAAAGCCGTAGATATTGGTGTGAACCGCAGGGTTTACTTTACGGCTGTATAAAATCGGCCAGGGTTAAATCATCACCATAGTAAGCCATGTCTTCTGCAAGCAGATTTGTAAGCGCCTTATATCTGGCAGCGTATTTTTTATTTGGGTACAAATTATGCAGCTCATTGGGGTCTGTGTTTAAATCAAACAATTCAGCCGTGTAATGGCCGTTAACGTGGTACAAAATAAGCTTCCAGTTATCGGCGGTACGTACGCCCCTTTGCAGGTTACCGTAAAGAAAATAAACATGGTTACGCACTGTTACCTGGCTGCCCTGTATGGCAGGCCGCAGGCTTTTACTAACCATGGTGGGCGCTGGCTGTATGCCAGCATAATCCAATATGGTGGGGGCTATATCCGGCAAATAAACCAGGGCATCATTTTTTTTACCCGGTGTTACACCCGGGCCTGCAAAAATAAGCGGTACCCGCACGCTGTGGTCGTACAGGTTTTGCTTGCCCAGCAGCCCGTGGTTACCAAGGGCAAGGCCATTATCGCCCGCAAAAACAATCAGCGTGTTTGAATCAAGATGGTTTTGTTTTAATGCAGCCAGTATCTGGCCCACTTTATCATCCATTTCGCTTATCATGCCATAATACAAAGCTGTTTCTTTTCTTATGGCAGCTTCGGTCCGCGGGTGCGGCAGCAGTTCTTCATCCCTAACCTTTAGCTCGCCGTTATCAAATAATGGATTGGGGCGGTATGCAGGCGGCAGGGCAATGGTATCCGCCTTATACAACTGCTCAAAAGCCTTTGGCGGCGTGCGCGGGTCGTGGGGTGAGGTAAAGGCAACATACAAAAAAAACGGCTGCTGTTTATCCTTACGGCTGTTAATAAAACGAATGGCGGCCTGTGCATAATATTCACTCGAAAACCCGGAGCCAACCCACTGGGTGCTGTCGGGGTAATTGCCCGTGCTGTCGTAATGCCGCAGCC
>CAZRDD010000475.1:0-4277 GCA_964598675.1 uncultured Parafilimonas sp. | reverse complement strand
TATGCCCTGGGCATTCGCTTTGTGGGCGAAACAACTGCCAAAACAGTAGCCAACGCCATACACGATGTGTTTGAACTGGAACTGATGAATGAAGAACAGTTGCAGCAAATGGAGGACATAGGCGTTAAGGTGGCGCAGAGTATTTATACCTTCTTCCAAAACGGGGAAAACATTAAAATGTTGGAACAGTTAAAGGAACTGGGGCTGCAGATGTACAATGTAAAACGGTCTGTATCGGCGGAAGCCACCACTTTACAGGGACAAACTTTTTTATTTACCGGCACCCTGCTTAAATTAAAACGCAGCGATGCAGAGGCTATTGTAGAAAAGAATGGTGGTAAAATTGTAAGCGGCGTTAGCAGTAAACTAAATTACCTTGTAGTGGGCGAAGATGCGGGCAGCAAACTGGAAAAGGCCAAGAAAATAAACACGGTAAAAATTATTACCGAAGATGAGTTTTTGGCATTGGTGGAAACGCCGTAAGCCTTTGCCTGGGGTAAAGGCAACTTAATCCGTAAAATGTGCATTTATGATTCCTGTAGAGTTACACAGTCTTGCAGACATAGTTGAGGACGGCTTTGGGTTGTGTATAACGAACTTTAACAATTCAACCTTCAACCCGATTATAAGTTTCAGCTTAAAAATCAATGGGTACAATGAGGCATCATCAACACTTGAACACTGTACTGTTGAAGCAATTGGGTGTAGAAAACAATACATTAGTTTTGAATATTCCGATTTTATTGACATTGTAACAGAACACCCGTTGCTATGGGAGTTTACAGGTACGCAATGCAGTTTATATTATACCGGTTGGTGTAATGATGCACCGAAATTGTTTTTTGACCTTTATATGGCTCATAAACAAATTTTCGGCAACACCCAATGCTTTAATGTTCCTTTCAATATTGAAAAAACATATCCGAGGCTTTCCGCATACAGCAATGGCCTGCTAACAAACGGGCCAAAGAGACTTA
Organism: uncultured Parafilimonas sp.; assembly: GCA_964598675.1. Lineage (GTDB taxonomy): Bacteria > Bacteroidota > Bacteroidia > Chitinophagales > Chitinophagaceae > JABDFW01. The sequence continues at coordinate 3,300 of CAZRDD010000475.1, read as the reverse complement.
TGGAAGTATACGCAGGCTGCCTCCGCAACAATGGGCTGGATTACACCTTAATAGGCGAAAGACCAGCAAAATATTGGGATGGCAAACAATACATTGTTGAAGAAGAAGGTTTTAAAGTGTTATTTATAGGAGACACATTTTTAGTGGCAAAAGATTTTGTGTTTAAACAACAAACGGATGTTATAATTAACAATCAACATGATTAAAGCAGTCATTTTCGACCTCGATGGCACCATTGCAGACACACTCCCACTGTGTATAAATGCATTTCGCCTGGCCATTGAACCGCTGGCGGGCAAAACATTAACCGATGAAGATATTATTGCCACCTTTGGCCCATCGGAGGAAGGCACCATCATGGCACTGGCACCAACTTTTTACGAGCAGGCCCTGGCTGACTACCTGCAATACTACGAGGTATTGCACTACCACTGCCCCGCCCCTTTTAACGGCATACCACAACTGCTGGCGTACCTGCACCATCATGGTTTACACATTGCTATGGTAACAGGCAAAGGCCCCCAAAGCACTGCCATTTCATTAAATACATTTGGCATCAGCCATTATTTTTCTATGGTAGAAACGGGTTCCCCGCTTGGCCCTGTAAAAACAGCCGGTATAGAAAAAATACTTAGCCACTGGCCACATCTGCAAAAACATGAAGTAATTTACGTTGGTGATGCACCCAGCGATATTACCGCCAGCCGCAAGGCGGGCATACCAGTAGTAAGCGCCGCCTGGGCAGCATCGGCAGAGCCTGATAAACTTGCTGCCCTTCAACCGGAAGAGCTTTTTTACAGTGTTGACGAATTTGCTGAATGGATAAAACATCAAATTGCCCACAACCACGCATAAAACCATAACTTCAGTATATGTATCACCGCAAAATAATCACCGCAATACTGCCTTGCCTGTTGGCTGCTTCCTGCATGCTTAACCATCACAGCGACAGCGATGATGGGCTTGCCTCTTTTAACGCAGCACGCCTTGGTGCCGATATTAAAATACTGTCATCAGACTCTTTCCAGGGCCGCAAGCCTTTTACAGAAGGGGAATTAAGAACCACCGACTGGCTGCAGAAACAGTTTATGTCTATCGGGCTGCTGCCGGGCAATGGCACCAGTTTTTTGCAGGATGTACCAATGATAGATGTATTGTCTCAACCCGCTGCAACCATGCAGGTGCAGTCTGCTAAAGGCGCTTTCAGCCTGAAGGGCTACGATGAATATGTTTTCTCCACCCCTAAAACAGATTCGCTGATAACCCTGGACAAAAGCCAGGTAGTATTTGCAGGCTATGGAGTGGTGGCCCCTGAATATAACTGGAACGATTATGCCGGGCTTGATGTTAAAGGCAAAATAGTATTGGTACTGGTAAACGACCCCGGTTTTAACAATGGAGATACCACCCTGTTTAAAGGTAAAACCATGACCTACTATGGCCGCTGGACCTATAAGTTTGAAGAGGCCGCCCGCCAGGGTGCCAAAGGATGCCTGGTAATACACAGCACAGCCGCAGCCAGCTACCCCTTTAGCGTGCTGCAGAACAGCTGGAACACCTCTGCCCTGCGCCTGGATAACCAGAACGAAAAACTGCTGGATGCCCAGGGCTGGATAACCACCGAAGCTGCCAAAAAACTGATTGTGGCAGGCGGGCAGGATACGGCCATTATTGCCAAAGCAGATTTGCCCGGTTTTAAAGCAGTTGCGCTAAATGCAACGCTTTCCACCACCATAAAAACAAAAGTTACGTACAATAAATCGCACAACGTAATTGGCAAAATAACCGGCAGCAAGTACCCGGATGAGTACCTGATTTTTACAGCCCATTGGGACCACCTTGGTATTGGCAAGCCCGATGCCACTGGCGACAGTATTTACAACGGGGCCATTGATAATGCCAGCGGTACCGCATCGCTTTTAGAATTTGCCTATGCATGGAAGCACCTGGAAACACCGCCGGAAAGAACCATCGTCTTTCTGGCCGTTACGGGTGAGGAACAAGGCTTGCTTGGCTCGCAATACTATGCCCACCACCCTGTTTACCCGGTGGCTGCTACAGTGGCTAACCTTAACGTAGATGAGGTTGGCTGGTATGGCAAAACAAAAGACATTATGGTTACCGGCAAAGGGCAAAACAGCCTGGAGGACTTACTGAAGGAAGAGGCAGAAAAACGAGGCCGCTACATTAGCTACGATACCAAACCAGAGGCAGGGCATTATTTCCGCTCCGACCATTTTAGTTTTGCCAAGGTGGGCGTGCCAGCTCTTGCACAAGGCGTTGGTATTGATGTTGTTGGTAAAGGCAAAGAATATGGCCAACAACAGGAGGATGAATTTAACGAGAAACATTACCACGGCCAAAGCGACCAGTATAACCCCAACTGGGATTTAACGGGTGCTATTGACGACCTGCAACTGCTTTTTATGGTAGGCAAACGCCTTGCCTACGGGCATGAGTGGCCGGAGTGGAAAGCAGGCTCGGAGTTTAAGGCCGAGAGGGATAAAACGGCTAAAGAGCGGCAGTAATGGCGGTGTAACCCTTAATTTTATTATAGGTCACCAATTTAGCTCCTTAGGAGCGATAGGTTAGTAGTAACTGTAATATCAAAAACGTATTAAGCTCCGTAGGAGCGACATGTTGGCAAAACCTCTTAAATTAAAATAATCAACCCATGCCAAACACGTATTCACAGTTATATGTACAAGTAGTATTTGCTGTACAAGGCCGTAAACATTTTATAAAGGAAGACATCAGGGAGGAACTGCAACAATATATAGCGGGAATCATTGCCCATAAAAACCAAAAGCTATATGCTATTTATTGTATGCCAAACCATACCCATATTTTTATCAGCCATCAACCCAACATCACCATATCGGATATTACGAGAGACATAAAAGCATCGTCATCTGGCTGGTTGAAGGAAAAGCTGCACGCTTTTCAATCTTTTGCATGGCAGGAAGGCTTTGGAGCATTCTCTTACTCAAAATCACAGTCTCAAAAAGTTGTTGATTATATTATCAACCAGCCTAACCACCATAAAAAGAAAACATTCAGGGATGAATATATTGAGTTGTTAAATGCCTTCGAAGTAAAATATGATAGCAAGTATCTATTTGAGTTCTATAACGACTGACTAAAGAGGAAGATGTTTTGTTATTTACATGCCACCCCACGGGGTTTGTGCAGATGTTTTTTTGCTGTTGCTACTAACATACCACCCCTACGGGGTTATACTTAAGCATGCCTCCGGTGAAAGTTTCAAAAACCTGTTTAAATATATTTTGCATCAGCACC
>CAZRDD010000474.1:0-4288 GCA_964598675.1 uncultured Parafilimonas sp. | reverse complement strand
TAAACTGGGCCTGATTAACCGCAGCATACTGGCACCTAAAACAGGCCATACAATGAAGCTGTACACGTTTGTGCCGCAACAGCATGCCGAAAATGTACGTACCGCACTTTTTAATGCGGGGGCAGGCAACATTGGCAATTACAGCGAAGCCAGCTTTAGCACATCCGGTACCGGCACCTTTAAAGGTAATGAACACACCAACCCTTTTGTTGGCGAAAAAGGTAAACGCCATGAAGAGCATGAAATAAGGATTGAAACCGTTTTTCCTGCATACTTGCAAAACAAAGTGGTGGAAGCCCTGATAAAGGCGCACCCTTACGAGGAAGTGGCATACGATATTGTAGCGCAACTTAACCCTAACACCCATATAGGCAGCGGTATGGTGGGGTATTTGCCCACACTAATGGAAGAAACTGCTTTTTTACAACATTTAAAGCAGGTGTTTGGCCTTAGCGTAGTGCGCCATACACCGCTGCTTAACAAACCTGTTGCCAAAATTGCGCTTTGCGGTGGCGCCGGCAGCTTTTTAACCAAAACGGCCATTGCCTGTGGTGCAGACGTTTATATAACTGCAGATGTAAAATACCATGAGTTTTTTGATGCTGATAGGCAGCTTGTGCTGGCTGATATTGGCCATTGGGAAAGCGAGCAATATACGATAGATTTACTATTTGATATTTTACAATCTAATTTCCCTACCTTTGCCGTCCTTAAAACCGAAACGGTTACTAACCCGGTGTTGTATTTTACGTGAATGGATGAGAGTCTAAAAGAAGGTGCTTGCAGAAATACAAGGTTGATACAAAACGGGCAGTAGCGTAAGGAAGATAAAATTAATACGTATTTGGTAATATACGGCAAACAGGTAACTGCAAACCGGCAACTACAAATTTTAAATATAAACTACAATATGGCAACAGTTAAAGATTTTTCTGTTGAAGAAAAGCTTGCATCGCTGGTAAAACTCCAGAAGATAGACAGCAAGCTGGATGAGATTAGGATTCTGCAGGGCGAATTACCCATAGAAGTAAAGGACCTTGAAGATGAAATACATGGTTTAACCAGCCGCAAAAACCGTATTGAAGAAGAAATAGCAGGCATTACCGACTTTATTGAGCAAAAGAGAAATGCCATTAAAGAAGCTGAGGCACTTGTTAAAAAATACGAAAAACAAAGCGAAAGTGTAAAAAACAACCGTGAGTTTGAAGCTATTAACAAGGAAATTGAAATGCAGCAGCTTGAAGGCAAACTGGCCGACAAGCACATACGTGATGCTAACGAAGAACTGGCTGACAAAGCCAGGTTACTGGAGCAGGCAAAAAAACAAATAGCCACTAAAGAAAGCGTGCTTAACCATAAAAAAGGTGAGCTGGAAAAAATTGTTGCTGAAACAGAGAAGGAAGAAAACGAATACATACAACTGGCCGGTGAAGCCCGTAAAGGCATGGATGAACGCCTGCTTTACAGCTACGACCGTATACGCAAAAGCTACCGCAATGGACTGGCTGTTGTACCAGTAATGCGCGATGCCTGCGGTGGTTGCTTTAACGCAATACCCCCACAGCGCCAGAGCGAAATACGCCAGCGTAAAAAAGTAATGGTTTGCGAAAACTGTGGCCGTATTTTGGTTGATGACGACCTTAACGCAGCTACAGAAGTAAAATAAACTGTTAAACATTTATAAAGTTTTAATAAAGGGCGCTGGTTTCAGTGTCCTTTTTTATTTTCGGGGTAATGAAATTACAAACACCAAGACTGGTAGCCGTAATTGTGTTGTTTTTTTGGGGGTTGCAGTGTAAAGCTGAGAAGGAATACGATTTTAGTATAACCTGCCAGCAGGCATACCACGAAATAACCAGTCTTAAATTAAGTTCAGGCCAGTTACTTATTAATAAAGCCCGGCAGGAAAAACCAGACAACCTGATACCCGACCTGTTACAGAGCTATATTGATTTTTATATTCTATTTTTTAATGAAGACCCCGCCGAATACAAGGCAAGGAAAAGTCATTTTGACGACTATCTTGATAAACTTGACGAGGGCCCGCGGTCATCGCCTTTCTACTACTACTGTAGGGCTACAGTGTACCTGCAAAAAGCCTGTGTACAAATTAAATTTGGCGAGCGTGTAAGCGCAGGGCTAAATTTTAGAAAGGCTTTTGGGATGATTAAAGATAACCGCAAAAAATTTCCGGGCTTTACCCTGAATAATATGATTTATGGCCCCGCCATTGTTGCCGCAGGCCTTATACCGGATGGGTACAAATTTTTAGCAAGCTTTTTTGGCGTAAAGGGCTCAGTAAAAGAGGGCATCAGCATTATGGAAGCATTTGTAAACAGTAACGACCCCTGGGCCAGGCTGTTTTTTAACGAAGCCAGCTTTTATTATTGTTACCTTGTTTTTTACGTTCAAAACAAGCCGGAGGAAGCCTTTAAGTATGTAACCAGCCGCAACCTGGACCTTGTGAATAACCACCTGCTTGCTTATATGGCTACTAACTTAGCCATAAACAATAAACAAACAGAAACAGCCAGGAACATTATTCTTAAAAAGAACCCATCGCCGGAGTATATGAGTACGCCTTTTTGGGATTTTGAAATGGGGTATATTAAAATGCGGCATCTTGAAACAGCCGAGGCCATTAAATATTTTGAAAGTTACCTGGCGCACTTTAAAGGCAAATTTTATGTAAAAGATGCCTGCGAAAAACTAAGCTGGTGTTATTATTTGCAAGGCAATATGGCAGCGGCGGAGAAAGCCACCCAGCGCCTGCTTAGCAGCGGCAACACAGAAACCGATGCTGATAAACAGGCGAATACCGATGCCAAATCTGGCATCAGGCCCAATATTTTATTACTAAAAGCCAGGGTGTTAAATGATGGGGGATACAACCACGAAGCGCTTAATCTGCTTGCCGGAAAATCGGCCAACGACTTTGAAAAAGCAGAAGAAAAACTGGAATTTGTGTACAGATTGGGCCGCATTTATGACGATATGGGCAATTACGAAGCGGCCATAAAAGCGTACAATTATACCATAAGCATTGGCATAAGCAGGCAGGAATATTACGCAGCCAGGTCGGCATTACAGGCCGGTATGATTTATGAACACCAGGGCAAAAAGGATACCGCAGTTACGTACTATCAAAAATGCCTTGATATGGAAGACCACGAGTATAAAAACTCTATTGACCAAAAAGCAAAAGCAGGGATTGCCCGTTGCAGCGGGTTGTGATTTGTGAGGTGTGAATTTTGATGTACAGACCGCGTCGGGTGCTATAACACAATCCCCATAAAGTATCAGGCTTCCCTAGCAGGAATATTTATGTTTAGAATAGATATGAATATATAACCGCTAACAAGTTTTAACCAGCTTCATCTACCGGGCAAAATCACACATCATACATCAAAAATGACAGATCCGTTTACGCCTCCTGCCCCATCCAAACAGCACCGCCTATGCTGCTGCGTGTTGCACCCGTAACACTGCTAAGCACCGTATTTTCTTCCCTCCAGCGTAAAACACCTAACAGCGCCATTATAATGGCCTCTTTGTATTGTACTACATCAGCTTCAGGCACCACCACTTCTATACCCAACGGGCTTAAGTGTGCAGTTAACCTCTCCAGCAAAAAGCTATTAAAAGCACCGCCACCAGTTACCAGCATTTTTTTACCAGCAGTTACCTCTTCGTTTGCCGTGGACAATGCAACTTGCTGGGCAATATGCTCCGCATAAGTGCGCAAGGCATCCTCGGCAGACAGGTAATATAATTGTATAAGCGGGTACACCACATCTGTACCAAACTCGTTTGCCAATGCCTTTGGGTTTGGCTGGGCATAATAAGCCAACCCATTAAGGGCCGTAAGCAACTCCTCATGCACCGAGCCAGCAGCAGCCAGCGCCCCGTTTTGGTCGAAAGCCTTGCCCTTTAGCAAAGCAAGCATATTAAGCACCCTGTTTGCAGGGCAAATATCAAAAGCTGTAAAAGTGTTGCCATTGCGTATGGTAATATTGGCAATACCACCAATATTTAAAAAATAATCGTACCCGGCCAACAGCAGTTTTTCGCCAACGGGTACAATGGGGGCACCCTGGCCGCCAAGAGCAACATCCATGGAGCGTAAACTACTAACGGTATTAATGCCTGTTATCGCTGCAATGGTTGCGCCATCGCCAAGCTGTACGGTTACGCCTGCAGCCGGGGAATGAAAAACCGTATGGCCGTGGCTGGCAATCAATTGTATTTTGTGGTGCAGGTGATTGTAAGTTATAAAACGGTTTACCTC
>CAZRDD010000473.1:0-4311 GCA_964598675.1 uncultured Parafilimonas sp. | reverse complement strand
CCATTATAATAATGTTATTGCGGGGCAATGCCCATTATTATTGATAAAAAGTTATTTTATAAAGTTTTTTGTTTGATAAAAACCCCTACCTTTGCCGCCCTTAATTGCGGATGTGGCGAAATTGGCAGACGCACTAGACTTAGGATCTAGCGCCGCAAGGCATGTGGGTTCGACCCCCTCCATCCGCACAACCCCCCTCCCCGAGGGGGATTTTTTACTTATAAATACTGCATAGCAGCTCTTACAATTATGGCAACAGTTACAAGGGAAAACATCGCTCCCCTCAATGATAAGCTTACGGTAACAGTAGCTAAAGCCGACTACCTGCCGGCTTTTGAACAAAGCCTTAAAAAATACGCCAAAAATGCAAATATCCCTGGTTTTCGTAAAGGGATGGTTCCTGCTGGTTTGGTAAAAAAAATGTATGGCCAGGGCGTTTTTACCGATGAGATTCTGCGCATTGTGGAGAAAGAACTTACCGGGTATGTTGATGGTGAGAAGCTGGATATTTTTGCACAACCTCTTCCGCTGGAAAACGATGCCAGGATGCTGGACATGAATAACCCCGGCGATTATGCGTTTGCTTTTGAAATTGGCCTTAAACCAGCCATTGATGTTGATGTTGACCACATTGCTGTTACCCGTTATAAAATACAGGTTACAGAGCAGATGATTGAAGAAGAGGTTAACCGCCTGCAAATACGCCACGGCAAAATGACAGACCCCGAAACTGTTACCGTTGACGATAACGTGTTGAATTTACAGCTTACCGAAACAGATGCCGAAGGCAATGAAGTAGAAGGTGGTGCCAGCAAAGCAAACTCACTGTTGCTGAAATATTTTGCTGAGCCTGTGCGTGCCGAATTAATAGGCAAGCAAAAGGACGACAGCATTATTGTACAGTTAAGCAAAGCTTTTGAAGAAAAAGAAAGAGAATGGGTAATGGGCGACCTTGGCCTAGATAAAGATAACACTGCTGATGCTGACAAGTTTTTTAAATTAACCATAACTAAAGTTGGCTTGATTGAAAGGCTTGGCATGACAGAAGAGTTTTTTGAAGCGGCGTACCCCGGCAAAGGCATTGCTACCGAAGAAGCTTTTCGTGCTGCGGTAACCGAGGAGATAGAAGGCCATTTTGCCGCACAGAGCAGCAACCAGGTACACGACCAGATTTATCACCACCTGATTGACCATACAAACCTTGAGTTTCCTGAAAGCTTTTTAAAGCGCTGGTTACAAACAGGCAGCGAAACACCTAAAACTGAAGAAGAGGCTTTGGCCGAATTGCCAAGGTTTTTGAGCCAGCTAAAATGGTCGTTAATAAGCACCAAACTTATACAGGATAACAACATTACTGTTGAACCAGATGAAATACTGGAGCAGGCAAGGCAGCAAATGTTAAGCTATATGGGCGGCCAGGCATTGGGCGACCTTTCATGGTTGGATGACTATGCAAAACGTATGCTGAACGACAAGAAATTTGTTGACCAGGCGTATGTACAAATACAAACATCTAAACTGTTTAATGCACTGGAAACCAAAGTACAGGCAACTGGAGAAAGTATAAGTGTTGAAGAGTTTGCTAAAAAACAGCACCACCATCACTATTAATAGTTACGATGTTGAAAGTTTATACAAAAATCCCGCTGAAAAGCGGGATTTTTGTTTTAGACAGGCCGGTAAACGCGCCAAACATTTCATTGTAAAACGTTGTTATATGCAGGAACTTATTGCCCGCCTTATGGCCGAAGGCCTTACCGAACAGCAGGCATTTAAAGCTGTTGAAATAGTAAAGAATTTTGCCGCAGAAAAATTCCCCCTGTTTGCGGGTGCCATACATAAGGTATTTGATAAGTATGCACCAAAGGAGGAGGATGATTTTATGCCATAGCCGGGGTGGGTTGCAGGTTTCCGGTTGCTGGGGCATGCAGGGTACAATGGCTATTGAAGGCTAATGACAGGTTTTGGTTGGTACTCACCTCATAAAAGCAGGCAGGCAAGGCGCAGGTGCATTTCCTGCCCTTTTGTCGCATTCTTTAGTTTGCATGGTATTTGGGATAGCTTTTTATTGAACAGTAAAAAACATATCTTCATCGCATAAACAATGTACAGTATGAATCTTGGAAAGGAATTTGAGAAATTTGCCGTTAAAGACCAGGGCATAAGCAGCGCAAGCCTGCATAGTTACACGCAGCACAACATAACAAACCTTACTCCATATATTATTGAAGAAAGGCCGTTAAACGTTGCCAGCATGGATGTTTTCAGCCGCCTGATGATGGACCGCATCATATTTTTGGGCGAAGGCATAAATGATTATGTAGCCAATATTGTAACCGCCCAGCTATTATTTTTGGACAGTACCGACAGAACACGCGATATACAAATGTATATTAACAGCCCCGGCGGCAGTGTTTATGCGGGCCTTGGTATTTACGATACCATGCAGTTTGTAAGCCCCGATGTGGCAACTATTTGTACCGGTATGGCAGCCAGTATGGGGGCTATATTAATGTGTGCAGGTGTGCAGGGTAAGCGCAGTGCCTTAAAACATAGCCGTATTATGTTGCACCAGCCAAGCGGCGCTATTGGCGGCCAGGCTACCGATATTGGCATTACCGCTAAGGAAATAAAGAAAATAAAGCATGAGCTGTACAATATTATAGCCCAGCACAGCGGGCAGGATATTGCTAAAGTAGAAGCTGATTGCGACAGGGATTTTTGGATGACCGCCGAAGAAAGCAAAACCTATGGCCTTATTGATGAGGTATTGCTTACCAACCCGCGCAAAGAAAAGAAAGCCTGATAGTAAGGGGCAATAAACGTAAAACACGAACATATAACACAGAACTTATTGTATGATACAATCAAAATACATGAATCCTTTCAGGATGGAAGATGAAGAAAACGAGAAAGAGAACGATAAACAGGAAGCGCAAAGCCCGCTGCTGATGAAAAAGATGGAACAGCTTTTTCTTGATAAAAGGGCTGTTTACCTGTGGGGCCAGGTAGATGATAAATCTGCCAGGGATGTTGTAAGCAAGCTGTTGTTGCTGGAGGCGGATAAACCAGGCAAAGAAATTAAATTTTACATTAACAGCCCGGGTGGCGTTGTAACCAGCGGAATGGTTATTTACGATACTATTAAACTCATTTCCTCGCCGGTAAGCACTATTTGTATGGGGCTTGCAGCCAGCATGGGCAGTATTTTATTAAGTGTTGGCACAAAAGGCAAGCGCTATATTTACCCCCATGGCGAGGTGATGATACACCAGCCAAGTATTGGCGGTTACTACCAGGCTACCAGTGCCGATATTGAGATACAGGCCATACAGATGGAAAAAACAAAGCTGATAGGTGCCAAAATACTTGCCGAAAATTGCGGAAAAACAGTTGAACAGATACTGAAGGATTTTGACAGGGATTACTGGATGAACGCCCAGGAAGCCGTGGATTATGGCATAGTTGATAAGATATTAACCAAGTTATAAGGCTTGCAGTTAAGTTTTGGTACTAAAGGGCTTTGCTTATCAAAGCCTTTTAGTACCTTTGTATTATTGTGGATACCAACCGTACCCGTGTGAAAGATTAAATTTAAAGATGATTATGGCCAAGCAGTCAAACCTTCATTGTTCGTTTTGCGGACGCAGCCGCGATGAGGTTAAAATCCTTATCGCCGGGCAGGAAGGGCATATTTGCGAGAATTGTGTAGAACATGCACAGGAAATTATTGTGCAGGAGCTGCAGCAAAGGCAGGAAACCCAAACTTCTCAATACAGGTTTAACATACGCAAACCACTTGAAGTAAAAGAATACTTAGACCAATACATTATTGGCCAGGAAGATGCCAAAAAAATACTTTCTGTAGCAGTATACAACCACTACAAACGTATTACGCAAAAAGTACAGCAGGATGATATTGAAATTGAAAAAAGCAATATTGTAATGGTGGGCGAAACCGGCACTGGTAAAACATTGCTGGCAAAAACCATAGCCAAACTGCTTAATGTGCCTTTTGCCATTGTTGATGCTACGGTGTTTACTGAGGCGGGTTATGTGGGCGAAGATGTGGAAAGTATGCTTACCCGTTTGCTGCAGGTTTGCAACTACGATGTTGCCGCTGCCGAAAAAGGCATTGTGTATGTGGATGAGATTGATAAAATTGCCCGCAAAGGCGATAATCCGTCAATAACACGCGATGTAAGCGGCGAAGGTGTGCAGCAGGGTTTAGTAAAGATGCGGGAGGGTACGGAAGTGTTGGTGCCACCACAGGGAGGCCGCAAGCACCCTGAGCAAAAAATGATAAAAGTT
>CAZRDD010000472.1:0-4312 GCA_964598675.1 uncultured Parafilimonas sp. | reverse complement strand
AAACATTCCTTTAAAGGAGTGGGTTAACTCCACGTTGTGGCTAAACTGTGGCCTTAAGTAAGGGTTACCCACCTGGTATGTGTATTTATCAATAAAGTAGTAAAATGGATTTAAGTCGCCATAATCAGGCCTGTTAATCCTTCTGCCGTAACTTAACGAAAACTGGTTTTTCTCAGATGGTGTGTAGCCTATGTACGCTGTAGGGAAAAGCTGCGTATAATTCCGGTCAAACTTTTGGCCGGTTGTCAATTGGTTGCCATGCGCATTAGTGTTTTCAAGGCGCAAACCAAGCTGAACACTCCATTTTTTGCTTAGCGGTTTACTAAGGTTGGCATACGCCGCATTTATGTTTTCGGTGTACACAAAGTGATTGCTACGGCCAGTATCAACCACCCAGCTTCCACTCACAAGGTTATCGTACTGCGCATTATTATCGGTAGTAACATAGCTGCTTTTAAAACCGGCCTCAAATTTTGCACCTGCTTTAAGCGGGTGGGTAAAATCGCTTTTAACACTATATATATCAATCCTGCCTGGCAGGTTGCCCCTTAATATTTCATCGGGCTGAATTTTATCCCCGGTACTGTTAAAAAAGTAATTGTTAAACAATTGGTTTGAAGATGATGCGTAATGTACATAGTCAGCATCGGCAGTAAGCTCTGTACCAGTGGTATCAAACGTATGCTTAAAGTTTATGTTGGTGCTTATGTTATTCCATTTCTCGCTGATGGTGCTTGGGGCAATGGTTTCATCCTGCAGCACATTATTAGCATTATATATATCGGTGGTGTTGGTGTTGCTGTTTTTTGATGGGCTGGTATAGCCATTAACCACAAATCCCAGGGTTGTTTTTTTACTTACATAAAAATCAGCACCGCCTTTAAAGTTGTGCGTTTGGTTGTTACGCTGCATGTTGGTGTACGAGTGGTAGATAGACTCCAGGCTGTAGGTTGATGGGTCGCGGAAGTTGCGCAGCAGGTTTAAATCCTGAAAGCCCCTGTAGTAACTATAGCTGTAATTGCCAAACAGGTTAACCTTGCCGGTGCGATAGTTAATATTAAAGCTCTCGTTGGCTTTTGGATATACGCCAAAGCCGCCGCCCAGGGTTACACTGCCGTTAAGCCCTTTAACCTTTGTTTTTTTGGTTTTAATATTAATTACGCCGGAGTTGCCAGCCGCATCGTACTTGGCGGGCGGGTTGGTCATAATTTCAATTTGGTCAAGGTTGGCACTGGTAAGGTTTTTAAGGTAGTTGGCAAGGTCCGGGCCGCTTAGGTAGGTAGGTTTGCCATCAATAAGTATCATTACCCCTTGTTTGCCGCGCAGGCTAACGTTGCCATCTTTATCCACAGTTATACCAGGCGATTTTTCCAGCACTTCCAGGGCGCTTAACCCAACGTTGGTGGGCGATGCATCCACATTAACCACCGTTTTATCAATCTTAAGCTCAATAAAAGGCTTTTTTGTAGTTACCAACACGCCACCCAATTGCTGGTTGGCAGCGGTAAGGGTTACTATTTTAAGGGTGTACACCGGCTGGCCATCTGTAACATCAAACGCTTCGCTGTAATAAGCGTTAAAACCAATGGCATTTACGTTTACAATAAAGTGGCCGTTTTTAACCAGGGGCATTTCAAACTTGCCCAGGTTATCGGTAACAGCGGTTTTTACCACGCTGGAGTCTTGGGCATTAAGCAGGGTTACGGTAGCAGCTTCCACAGGTTTTTGTGCGCTCACCTCCCCTTTTACTCCCTTAGCCAATGGCACCTGCGCCATTGTAGCGGTTGTTATAACCATTAAAAATGCAATAGTAAGCAGTATTAAGCTCTTCTTCATAACATGTATTTTAAATAATTGAGTACCTATCTTTGATTATTACAACTCAAAACTATGTACTATGTTTTGCATAGTACATAGTTTTAGCATGAACGGAAAATAACCTTGATGAGTGGTTATTGATATCCGGCCGTTGTTGTACGGCCAACGGTAAATAAGGTTACAGCCAGGATGGCTTAAAGGAGGAGCGGTGGATGTGGCGGATGAATGGATAAGGGGTACAGAACTCTATTGTTTTAACAGTGTTGTTTAACAGGCAGCTAATTGCCTTATACTTTTACAAGCTACAGTGACAAATAAATTGAACAAGCAGAAGCAATAAAGCGTTTCTGCCTGTTAGTTCAGTAGATATTTAATTTTTGATATTTAACAATTGATGTAATTTTCAAAAACCATCTAAATTCAGTTGATTGCTAAATAAAGATTAATGCATACCCCAAACCGAAACCTTCTGCTTTTTAAGTGCCTGGTAGTTACATTATCCCTGTTTTTACTAATCAATAATTCTCAGGGTCAAAAATTTGAAAAAGATAAGCAAGCTCATACTTATACTTTTATTGACAGCAGCCTTAACAAGCTGTATAAAAATATTGGAAAATGCAGCAATTTAAAAAGACAATCAACATTAATATTAAAAGACTCGGACGGCGATGGTATCATGGATCAATTTGACCTTGAACCAAATACACCTGCCGGCGCAGAAGTAGATACACATGGAAAAGCCGTGGATACCGACGGGGATGGTGTACCAGATTATAAAGACAAAGAGAAAGTAACGTTACAGCAGTGTTTTCCGGCGGATAGTAATGGTATTGGCATTTGTCCTGAGCCTTTATGTTGCAGAGATTTAAGGCTTGAATACCGCAATAACAGTGGGGCACAATTTGACAGCCTAATTTGTTCTTTACCACTTTTTGCAAGCCTGCCTGCTGATGTGCTAAATTATTACTCCAAAAAAGAAATAAATGTGATGTTTGATGAGATTACTACTAAACTGACAAATATTGAATCCCCCTTCATTCAAATTAAATTTAGGAGTAGCACCAACATTGCAAAATTTCAACAAGAAATGTTTATAATAAATTTACTAATTGCCAGAATCATTAAGGACACCAAAATTCCTTTGTCAAATATCGACGTAAACCAAGTGGAAATTAATGAAAGCGCAAATCAGGTTGATATTATACTATTGCGCTTAAAACCCATTTAAATATCAACCATTTATATATTAAGTCCACAAGTTATTTAATATAAGCGCCCACTACCCTTCCTTCTTCTACGGCCACATCAATAAAATCCTGTGAAATGGTTGCAATGGAAGAGCCTACATAATCTGGTTTTACAGGGAAGGACTTGTGCATCCTTTCTACCAATACAAGTGTTTGTATACGCTTGGGCTGATAATTTAATATGGGTTTCAACGCGTAAATAAGCGTTTTTCCGCTGTTTGACACATCGTCTGTAACAATAATATTCTTCCCATCAAGGTTAATTTCTTCACTTAAAACAACATCGGTTGGTGCATGTTTATCAAGCGTAACGGAAATAACCGTAATATCGTTGCGCAGGTATTGCCTTAAATAACCAGCAGTAATTTCTGCTATAACAGTGCCGCTGTTACGTACCCCAATCAATATAATAGGTGCATCATCCCCACTCAAATTCTCTGCAATTTCCAGCGCCATCCGGTGAAGTTTCTGGTCTGCGTTTTCTGCATTCAGTATGTATTTCTTAGCCTCCATCCTATATATTTAATTTGCAAAATAAGCTGATTTGTTGATTACGATGCAAACAAAGTTTTAAGGGCTTAACCAATTATATGTTATACAATAAATGGCAGTAACCGCAAGATGTAACCCAAAAAGTGGCGGCTGCCTTTTTAGGCTGAAATGGTTTATTGTTTTACCTTAGTTACCAGAAATACCATTAAAGCCCAGTTTATTCAAAACTCATTTCAATGAACGTACTTGCCCAAATAGTATTTATAGCCGTGGCTGCCGCAGCCATTTGGATTTTCAGCAGGAAGGTTAAGGAAATAAGGCGCAATATTTTACTGGGGCAGGAGGAAGATTTTACCGGCGATAAACAACTGCGCTGGCGCAACCTGGTGCTGTTGGCTTTTGGGCAAAAAAAAATGTTCCGTAACCCATTGGTGGCGGTAATGCACTTTATTATATACGCTGGGTTTATTATTATTAATATAGAGGTGCTGGAAATTATACTGGATGGTGTACTGGGTATGCACCGGCTGTTTTCCGGCCCGCTTGGTATGCTTTACGCCTGGCTTATAAATGGTTTTGAATGCCTTGCCGCAGGCGTACTTGGCGTATGTATAATATTTTTAATTAGAAGAAATATACTAAAGCTTAAACGTTTTATAAGCAAAGACCTAAATGGCTGGCCACGCAGCGATGCCAATTATATATTGATTACCGAAATTGTGTTAATGGGGCTTTTCCTCACCATGAACGCTGCC
>CAZRDD010000471.1:0-4316 GCA_964598675.1 uncultured Parafilimonas sp. | reverse complement strand
GTGGAAAACAGCAATACCATAGGTGAGCAAAACCAAATAGACTGCCTGTACGAGTTTGTGTCGGAAGTTATCCTCGATTATAAAAATATTGTTAAAGAAAGCGGGGCTCACAATAACAACGGCAACCATTCGCTATTGATAAAACATTTGTGTTTTAAATTATACCCTCACAATTGTACTGTTAAAATACCCCAATTTTCACCTGTTCGCTTTTCAATCTATACCTATAAAGAACACTACAAATCCCTTTATTGCAAAGAAGTTATTCCCCAGCCACCAAACAGCCTTACACTGTTTGCATAGGTATTTTTACAAACCGGCAGTTGTTGTTTTAAACGCAGGTGCAATAACCATTAATATTTTTAATGTTAATGATTGCATTAAAGGTTTACTAAGCCTAAGCCAAACTATTATTTATTGCTGCTGTAATAGTTGCCTGAACAAAACGGTTTGTAAAAATATAAGACTATAAAACTACACTGCTTGCCACCTTATTATTGTTGTTATAATGTATTGGCATACCAAGCACATACCTGCATGTAACAAACAATTGATGCAACAATTTATTTAGAAGACAGAAAGCTGGTAAAAAAATGACTATGGCGAAGGATTTAGGTGGAAAAATTTTTATTGTACATCCTGCAACGGAGGTTCCTGCAATTGCTTTTTTATCTCCGGTGGAGGCCAACAGGGTGGAAAAAGAGCTGCATGCCGCAAACATACAAATGGACGTAAAAGAGGTTTACTGTTTTGGCAACTCGTTACAACACCTGTTTGTTTTAACACAAGAAAACGGGGGTACCGGGCTTACTGTTGCCTTTAATACAGGCAAAGAAGCCAACTGCATGTGCAAATTATTAAACGAAACAAATAACGGTTACCAGGTTACAGAAGTTAGCTGTTTTGCTTTACTAAGGGGGCAGGTGCTTGCCAAGTACAAATTGAAGTATGCTAAGAAAGATGCCCCTGCAACAACTGCGCTTTGCTGCGATAATTGCAAAACCGATAGTTTGGTGGTAAGAAAATTCTCAGAAACAGCTAAATAGCTGAATTGAAATCAGCCTTGATGCATGCGCATTGAGGCTGATTTTAATACAGTGGTATGATTACCCCAATATGCACTAAACATCTTTCTGCATGTCTGCAAGGCGTAAACTATTATGCCTGGGTATTGTTACAAGCATGGCAATGCTGTTTGATAAAAAGCGAAAAGAGTATGTGAAAAAATGTGCCTGCCAATAATGCTTTCTCAAAAAGCCTGGTGCCCAAAATACCTGCTTTACTTCAATAAAACCGGGGGCAACCCTCATGCATATTGGGCCTTTTCTAAAAATACTTTTACGGCCTTCTTTTACTTATTTTTTTCTTTAGGTTAAAATCATTGCTTCCTTTTTTCCACGTATCCCCTACCCCCTTTAAAACAACTGTAACCATAAACAAGAAAGGAGGCATCAAAACGATGCCTCCTTTCTTGTTTATAACACTTCTGCGGTACCAGTCAATCAAAAACTTTCAATACACACCGCAATAGTTATCATTACATACCTGTGATGCTGTTTACCTGAAAGACTGTTTAAACAGTGTGCAACAGCATTTCATATTATCACTTTCCTTTTATCAGTCTAAGCGATATCATGCCTGTTTTATCTTTCACCGTAACAATATAGTTACCCTGTGCCAGGTTGCTTAATGGCAAGGTGTAAGTATTGTTCACCAGCTTATCCTGCTGCCAAACCACTTTGCCCGTCATGTCGGTTACCGTTACAATAACACCGCCTGTAAACCCATTCAGCTTAAGGTTGGTTACGCTGCCTGCTGGGTTGGGGTACAGTATGGCGGTAGCCTTGCCTATCCCCGGCTTTTTACCTTTAAAGCCAAAGGTACCTGCGGTATAAATGTATGGGTCGGACATGGGCGATGCACACCCGGCGCTTGTTACCTGCACCGTATACGCATCTATGTTTACAGGCGCAAAGGTTTGGGTAGTTGCCCCCGGCAGTATCACGCTGTTTTCGTACCACTGGTACGTGGTGGCTGTTGATGACACCAGCGTATCGTTTACCAGCGTAATGGTTGGGCGTGGCACCTGTGTTACAGTGGCTATTACCGAGTCGGACATGATGGCGCACCCGTTGCTGCCTGTTAACAGCAGTTTGTAGCTGCCTGCCACCTTTATAGCATACCTGCTGGTATTGGCCAGTTTAATAGCACCATTGTTACGGTACCATTGCAGGGTACCCGGTGCAACGGTGGCATTTAGTATCAGGCTGTCGTACAGGCAGAAGCTGGTAACACCTTTTTGTGTAAGCACTGGTTTAACCGGCAGTGCATTTACCGTGTAGTACAGTTTGTTGCTTTTTGCGGTATTGCCTGCTGTGCAGTTTGCATTGCCTGTAACCACACACCATACACTGTCGCTGTTCTTCAACAGGCTGTCGGTATAGGTTGTGGCGGTGCCCACCACGTTGTTGTTTTTATACCATTGATACACCGGCGCAGTGCCTGCATTTACTGCCGTTGCCGTAAAGGTTACTTTGGCGCCTGCGCATATTGGGCTGGCTGTATTAGCAGCAATAGTTACCGTTGGCGTTACCACTGTGCTTACAGTAAATACAAGCACATTGCTTTTTGCAGTAGTTACTGCCAGTGGTGCGGCGTTGCTGGTAAGCACACACCAAACGGTATCGCCTGTTTTAAGCAGGCTGTCAACATAAGCGCTGCTGTTGGTACCAACAGTTTTGCTGTTTTTATACCATTGGTACGCCGGTACCGAGCCACCATTTACAGGCAATGCTGCAAATGTTACTTTGGTATTGCCACAAATGGTTGAAGGTGTATTGGCTGTTATGCTGACGGCTGGTGTTAACACAGGGCAGGCCGATGACAGCGATGCAATAAAATTGCCTAACCCAAGCGGGCTGCCGCCGACACCTACAGAGCTGGTTGAACTGTTGGTGGCCGTGCTTACTATGTTGGCGGTATTTGAAAGATCGTTGGCGGTTACCAGCGTGCCTCCATCAGGCGTAATACTTATACCGTAAGGCCCATTGTCTACAGTTATGGTGCCTGTTACGGCATTGGTAGTGGTGTTTACAATACTTATATTGCTGCTGCCTGTATTGGTTACATATAGTTTACTGCCATCGGGGCTGGTAACCAGGCCCAGTGGGTTGGTGCCTACCGGTATCACTGCCATTAAAGTATCGGCAACAGCATTAATAACACTCACCGTATTGTTGCTGTAATTGCTTACATAAGTTTTTTTACTATCCGGGCTAACGGTAACACCCCAGGGGAAGTTCATGCTTATGTTTTTAATTAAACTGTTGGTGGTAGTGCTTAATGCGCTTATTGAGTTGTTTTGATTGGCCACATACAGTTTTTTACCATCGGGCGTAATGCTTACCCACAGGCCGGATAAACCCGCGTTAATGGCTGCCGATGGCATAATAGTATCGGCACTGGTGTTAATAGCCATTATTTCGGGGAAGAGGTAGCCGGAGGCATTTACCACGTATGCTTTGGTGCCATCAGGACTAACCACCACACCCTGCGGCGAACCAAACCCGCTGATGGTTTTGATGATGGTATTGGTGGCGGTGCTAAGCACACTTACCGTATTATCCTGCGAGTTGGTGAAGTACACTTTTTTACTGTCTGGTGTTACTGATACGCCGCCCACACCTGCGCCTAATGGAACAGTGGCTACCAGCTTGCCGGTATTGATATTTACCACGCTTACCGTTTTAGAATATCCATTGGGTATGTAAGCAAAGTTTTGTGCGGCCCCGCCTTGTGCAATGCCTATTTTATTGCTGGTAGCGCTGCCTGTTCCGCAGCCGGTATTGGCCGTTATCACCACCCAAACACTGTCGCCGCCTTTCAGCATGCTGTCTGTATACGTGCTGGCTGAGGTGCCCACTTTTACATTACTTCTGTACCATTGGTAGGCCGGTGTGGTGCCTGCATTAAGTGCTGTGGCAGTAAAAACATCTTTCGTTCCGTAACACAAGGTATTACCAGGGTTGGCGGTAATGCTTACCGTAGGCGCGGTACCGGCGTTAACCGTATACTTCAGCTTGCTGCTGGTGGCAGTGGTGGTGGTAATACAGGTTGCATTACTGGTAAGCACACACCAAACACTGTCGCTGTTCTTTAACAGGCTGTCGGTATAGGTGCTGGCCGTGCCCACCACCGTATTGTTTTTATACCATTGATATGCAGGTGCTGTGCCGCCATTTAACGCAGTTGCCGTAAGGGTTACTTTGGTACCGGTATATATTGGGCTGGCGATGTTGGCTGCTAGGGTTACCGAT
>CAZRDD010000470.1:0-4320 GCA_964598675.1 uncultured Parafilimonas sp. | reverse complement strand
CGCCAGCCAATAAAATTATATTGTATGCCAATGGCTTAGAACTGCAGGTAAATGAAATTCGCTTCAGGCACTTATTGCTGAAAAAACGGGAACAACAATCTAAAAAAAAATATACCTCCAATGCACAAAAGGTTGAGCAAACCAAACAATTAACCGGCAATTACAGAGACCTTGAAAAATATTACTCAATACAAAACTATTTTCCTGCATTTTATGGTATTGGCCCGGACGGCCAGGCAAAAACGGAGAAACTGGAAAATAAAGCCAGGGCTAAACAATTAAAAGCATACCTCATACTTTTTGAGCAGGTACTGGCTAACTACCTATCCCAGTTAAGCAATGTATCCAAATTATTTTCGCCTTCACCATTTACGGAAAAAACATATTTTTTTCAAGCTTTGCACAGTGTACCACATGTGTCTGCTATTATCAAAACATCTATACATAAAGATGATGCCAGCAACAATCAAATAAGCCCTGATGATTATATATTGTCGCTTTTAGAAACCGACCCGGAGTTTTATAAAAGAAAAAATGCTTTCTTAAACCATATAATGAGCAGGTTCAATTTTGCACCTTCTGATTTTGCTGTACTGCTTTACCACCTTACGTATAAGCGAAAAATTAATAGTAACAGGGTAGATATATTACTAAAATGGAAATCGGGCATGCTTGAAAACTTAAACCAGATTATTGCCAACAGGGTAACAGCCAACAACTACCTGGCCCCTGATAGTAATGATGTTATTAACTATCAAAAAAACATTTATACTTTCCTGCATATTTTAAACCATACAGGCAGAAAGCTTGCCAGCTCCACCAATACCCCCAAAGTGGGGCTTACTTCAACAAAAGGCAGCACTGAAGCCAATAAAAATAAAATAAACAGCACCATTATACATCAGCAACCAATAAGTTTTTTGAAAAATGGCCTTAACAAAGCAAAATACTTTATTGATAAGGAGGCAAATGGCTACTCATTAAAGTTTGAAGACGAAGCAGCAGTAAAAACCAGCATTGGACTGTATAATAGCTTAGGGGATGCTAAAAAAGCATTAAACAATACAGTTGATGCTTTAACGGAGTTAAGTATTAAATCAGAAGGCTTTCATTTGGTTGAACATATTTTGTTACGGCCAGGGCTTGCATCAAAATCTTTTGGATTTCAGGTTTATACCGAAGATCATCAATTACTAACCAACAAAATGGAATGGGAGACCTTTGAAAAGAGGGAGCAAGCTGTTAGGAGCTTGCTTGAAAATGTCAAACACGTATACAGCAACTGTTATATTAAGTATTTAATAAAAATTAGCCCAACCGAATTTATTGATGAAGAGTTTTACAGTTTCCGTATGTCATTCGTGTTTCCTGCCTGGCCTGCAAGGTTTCAGGATGCGAGTTTCAGGGAGTTTACTAAAACACTTATACGCACCTACACACCTGCATACATACACACCCGCATATACTGGTTAGGCATAAAAAAAATGCAAAAATTTGAGGCTTTGTATTTTCCATGGTTTTCATCATTGCAACACAAAAAGCAGGCTGATGAATGTGAAATTGCGGGTAAACTGGCAGCATTTTTAACCGCTGATAAAACGGGCATTTACCCCGGCACTATTCTTGCCTGAAACTCAATACCATATTATTCAGCAGTTTATTTTTGAAATAGACTTTCCGGCCAAAGAAAGAGTTGCGTTACTACAGGCACGGATAAGTAAAATATTTAACACCTCCATTTATGCAGGTATTGATGCGGCACTTTCTGGCTCATCGCAACCTGGCAATGTTATAAAGATTGATACCCTTGAAATTAACCTTGGCCGCATTGCCGAAAACGAACTTGAAACCGCCTTGCCTGCAGCCATAACCAATGCACTTAAAGATGCCTTGTACAGCTACCAGCGTAACAACGGCTTTGCCGCCAGCAACAACGCCAGTTTTACCAACCACGCTGCAATAACGGCAAAACAAGCGTTGGCGCACTACCTGCATTACGGCACCATGCCCTGGTGGGGCACAGGTACTTATTCAAACCCCTATTTGGCAATGGAGCATCTGCTTTTGGCCAATGCACAGCAACTGGTTGATGTACTTTTAGAAACAGGTGGAAAAGAGGATATAATGGCCCGTATAGCCCAACAATACCCACAACCTGTAATAACAGCTATTGTAACCTTATTGCTAAAAACCAATGCTGCATTTGCTTTAACCTTTCAACAACAAGTTTCTGTTCTTCAGCAACATAAGCAACTCATTAAAACAACTTCGCAGGAATTTAAAACCAGGGTTTGGCAATTTATACTAACCTGGATTATTACTGAGTATGGCAGCAATTTTAACGAAAAAATGTTTGTGAAAAACAATTTACAAAACATTGCCAGTTATTTCAATATCAGTTATCAGGCATTGTTGCAGCTTTTTTTTGAAGCAGGTGAGTATGCCAAACATTTGGGGCTTGGCAATAACCATCTTGCTATGATTATTACCGAAATTTGTAATGAAAACAACCCTTCAACAAGCCACCAGTTAACGCACTTAACATCACCAACCTATACTCTTCAAAATAACGATATAACAACAGAAAAAGAGTACGCACAAATACTCAGCTTTTATTTTGCAAATGGCAGTTTGCCATGGTGGGCAAATAAAGAAAGCAAGGCAAGATTAAATGAAATGCTGCAATTGTTACTTAAAAAAAACTTTCCTTTAGCGCTTTCGGTTTTTACCAAAACCGGGCATTTTATTATAACAGCCCAAAATTTTACCGCTAATTTTTCTGAGGATAACATCAGGCAGGCTGTTGCGTTGCTAAACCCATCCCAGGCAGAGTTTATTATAAATTTTCATTTTTACATTTCACATAAGTGCGCAGGCCACAGCCAAATAAATGGCAAACACCATTGGCTTTCCGTTAAAATATGGGAATTGATATTAACCTGGCAGCTTACTAATTATAACAAAGCATTTACAACGGCTGCGTTTTTAAGCAGCATACTAACAGGGTTGGCAAACTACCTTGGTGTGAGTATTGCCGGGTTGTTAAATACCATATCAACAACAAAAGATGTACATATACCAGGTATAAAAGATGCACCAGTTTTAGATGAGCTTATAACAAGTTTAAAAACCGGTATTGCCACACCACTTATAACCCAGCAGTACTTAATACCAGCAGAAACTATTACACCCGCCGAAAGTATGGCCTGGGATATGCTTACACATTTTGCCCTGTACGGCCTAATGCCCTGGGAGATAAATTTGGAGCAAAACCAGCCGCTGCCTGACACTTTATTGCAGCAAATGCTTACCACAAACAAAGCAAACGTGCTTTACCTGTTTAAAACAGCAGGGGCCAATAACCAAACAATGGATACATGGGTTAACAATATATCGTTTACCAACCTGCAAAAAATTATATACCTGCTGCCGCAGGGTGCAGAGGCCATTGAAACCGGCGGTATTGTTGCAACAATTGTTAAACAGCAGTTTACAAGCAGCTTTACTATACCCGCTGCAAACAACCTTCTTATAAAAGTATTGTGGCAGCAATACCATATTTATAATTATACCCACATAAATGTAAAGGAGTTTATGCTGCAATACTTAACCAGTATAGCGTTTGTATTAAATATACCACAAGCAGCTTTTATAAAAAAAATAAGTCCGGTATTGGCGGCCCATTATATTAGTATAAACCAGGCATCTTTTATAAATAATTTTACAGTATATATTTCTAACTATTTTAAAAAACAAGTAGCCCCCAATGATGATACTGGCAATACAACAACCATTGCTGCCACAAATTTTACCACCAACCAGCCAAAGCAGCACGATGTAAATTTTATTACTGGCATTGCAGCCAGCCACATACACCAGCCTGTTGCTGCCGATGGCACAATACTTACCCAAACACTTAAAGATGATATTGAAAAGGTTGTAACCTTTTTTTTGCAATACAACCAACTTCCGGTGCAATATGCCCGATACAAAACACTATCTGTTTTACAATACTTTTTATCAAAACCAGAAGAAGATATTATACCAATACTAAATAATATACTTGCAAAAACTGTTTCTGTACCTGCTGTATTGCATACCTTGTATATAGCCTCCTGTCAATCACACAAATCAGGTGTTTTAAATTTACTAAATTACTACATCAAAAGCATAGAGGCACCTGTTGTTACCCAAACAACCACTCACGCTCCTCAAATAATAATACCTGCCAGCTATGATACTGATATTTTAGTTGAAACCCAGTTTATAGCAGCAGTTGCCTATAACGATCTTAACGCATACATACTACATAACACCAAT
>CAZRDD010000469.1:0-4337 GCA_964598675.1 uncultured Parafilimonas sp. | reverse complement strand
CTGTACAAAAATGATGAAGCCATTAGCACCCAGCCCTGTTTAACAGTAGCCAGCTTTTATGCTAAGGAAACCATGGAAGAAACGCTCATCCGCTACATGCACCGCATTTTTAGCATGCACACCAGTTTTAATGTGATGCTAAACAATTACAGTGGCTTTCCGCCAAATGAGTTATTTATAAGGGTGCAGCAGCACGAACCATTTAAACAACTGGCCGAAGGCCTGCGTGCCATTGACCACTATGTACGCAGCAACGGCTACCCCGCAGCTACGCTGGTTACCAAACCCCATGTAACCCTGGCCGGGCAATTGCCCGAAACCATTTACAACAAGGTGATGCTTGATTATTCGCAGCGGATATTCAACACATCGTTTATGGTAACCGAGCTTGTTTTGCTTAAACGTACCAGCCGCTTTGAGGCATGCAGGCAGGTAAATATTTTTAAGCTGATGCCCGCTATTAACGACTAAGCATTGGCAACAAAACACGATGAAAGCTGATAACACAATTTGCACACAAAACATACCATATACTATATGGAACAAAACATATTACAACTGCCCGGTTACCGCGAATGCGAGTTTTTGATTGTTCTTCAACCACATGAAGAATTGAGGAACCGTATTATGGCTGTAAAAAAAGAGTTTGCCGATGCACACGACTGCCCGGCAGCGGCTTTTAGCAAACCACACATAACCCTGGTAAATTTTGTACAATATGCCATGATGGAGCAGCGGCTGCTTAACCGGCTTAAAATAATCGCCATGGGGCTGCCACCCGTTAAAATAGAACTCAAAAACTTTGGCAGCTTTCCATCGCACACTATTTACATTAACATTACCAGTAAAGTGCCCATTGTAAACATGGTAAAACAATTGCGGCAGGCACAGGCGCTTATGAAAATAAGCAACGACCATAAGCCACATTTTATGACTGAACCGCACCTTACCGTTGCCCGTAAACTGCAACCCTGGCAATACGAAAAGGGCTGGCTGGAGTATGAACATAAACATTTTAGCGGCCGTTTTATTGCAGACCAGCTGTTGCTGCTAAAGCGCCGCGTGGGCGATAAAGCCTACCAGGTGGCAGCACGATTTAACTTAGAAAACCTGCCCGTTGCCACCACGCAGGGGCAACTGTTTGTTTAACGCAAACCACTGTGTACTGCCGTTAAATGCAGAGTCCACCATAATCTGGCAGCAAAAAACTTCTGAAAAATATGCGCTATTTACCATTGATAACCGGAGGCCGGATATGTACGCCATAGTTGATTGCAACAGTTTTTATTGCAGTTGCGAGCGTGTGTTCAGGCCAGACCTTTGGCAAAAGCCCGTTGTTGTGTTAAGCAATAACGATGGGTGTATTGTATCGCGCAGCGATGAAGCCAAAAAGCTTGGTGTGGAAATGGCAGGCCCCTATTTTAAAGCCAAACCCATTATTGAGCATTACGGTGTGGAAACATTCTCCTCCAACTACAACCTGTACGGCGATATGAGCAGGCGCGTAATGGATACCCTGCGGCATATTGTTGGCGCGGATAAAGTGGAAGTGTATTCGGTTGATGAAGCTTTTCTTAATCTTGACCCTATACCCGCCCATTTGTACGAGTCAGTTGCTGCTGAGATTAAAGAAACAGTGGAGCAGTGGACGGGCGTGGCAGTATCCACCGGGGTAGCCCCCACCAAAGTGCTGGCCAAACTGGCCAACCGCCTTGCTAAAAAAAACAAGAAAGCTACCAATTGCACAATGGTATTAGACACACCAGAAAAAATCGCCGAAGCACTTTGCAGAACACCGGTTGCAGATATTTGGGGCGTTGGCAGGCAATATGCGGTAAAACTTGAGCGTTTTGGCATTGACGATGCCTACCAGCTTAGCCAGATGCCTGTTGAATGGGCCAGAAAAAACTTAGGCGGTGTGGTGGGTGTACGGCTGATAAAGGAACTACAAGGCGAACCTGCCGTTGATATGGAAGAGGAACTGGTGGAAAAGAAAATGATAGCCACCACCCGCATGTTTGGCAGCCCGGTTACCGAACTGCGCGATATTAAAGAGGCCGTTGCAACCTATACATCCAGAGCTGCTGAGAAGCTGCGCCGCCAGCACGGCGCAGCTTCGGTAATAAGTGTGTTTGTTGTACCCAGGGAGGAACGCAAACCCAACGAACACTTCAGGCACGGGCCTACCGTTAGTACTCACAGTGTTTTACCACACCCAACCAGTGCTACACAGGAACTTATAAAACCAGCGATGGCTATGGTTGAGCGTTTGTTTAAAAAAGGGGAACTTTATAAAAAAGCGGGGGTAATGCTTAGTGGAATTGTGCCAGACAGCACTGTGCAGGGCAACCTGTTTGTACCGGCCATTAAAAATAATAATCGCATGCTGATGAGCATGATGGATAATATTAATGTGGGCATGCGCGATGACATACTAAAATTTGCCTCCTCCGGCACCACCCGGAACTGGAAGATGCGGCAGGAGTTTCACAGCCCGCGGTATACCACCCGCTGGGATGAAATATGTGAGGTGAAGTAGGCAACGCAACATTTCACTTCAACCTACTTTATAAACTTACCGTAATATTTGTAACAGGGCAATACTCAAGCGCCTTACCATAAACAGGCAAAACAATAACCTGCTTTACGCATAAATCCGTTCAATATCAGTCTTGTATTTTTCCATCACCACTTTACGCTTCAGGCTCATTTTGGGGGTCATCTCCCCGGTTTCAAGGCTCCACTCCCGGGTAAGCAACTGGTATTTTTTTACCTGCTCAACGTGGTTAAAGTTTTTGTTTATTTCTTCAATAATCCCATCGTATAACTTAAGCACTTCGGGGTTGGCTATTGCTTCCTCCCTGGTGGTAAAAGGTATGTTCTGCTGCTTCATCCAGCTTTGCAAAAATGTGTACGAAGGCACCAGCAAAGCGCCAACAAACTTGCGCTCGGGGCCAACAATCAACGCCTGTTCTATGAAGGGATTTTCTTTTAACTTATTTTCCAACGGCTGCGGGGCAACGTACTTACCACCGCTTGTTTTAAACAATTCTTTTTTACGGTCGGTTATTTTTAAAAACTTGCCATCTACCCAAACACCAATATCGCCCGTGTGCAGCCATCCGTCAATCACCGCCTCAGCAGTAAGGTCGGGGCGTTTAAAATAGCCTTTCATTACACTTGGGCCTTTTACACATATTTCTCCATCTTCGGCCAGCTTTACCTCGGTACCGTTTATTGGCGGGCCTACGGTACCAAACTTATGCAGCCCATCGCCCAACCGGTTAACGCTAATAACCGGGCTGTTTTCGGTAGGGCCGTACCCTTCGAACACGGGTATTTTGGCAGCGTTGAATATACGCAGCAATTTTTCCTGGCAGGCAGCGCCGCCAGTAACAATAAGCCCAATATTACCCCCCAGGGCCTCCCTCCACTTGCTAAAAATGAGTTTGTTGGCTATGGCCAGCTTAATGTTGTACAAAAAGCCACCGCTTACAGTATCATCATATTTTTCGGCCACCCCAACCGACCAAAAGAAAAGCGTTTTTTTAATACCGGTAAGGTTGTGCCCTGCCGTCATAATACGCTCGAACACTTTTTCAAGCAGGCGCGGCACGGTGGTAAACAGGTGTGGCTTTACCTCGCGCAGGTTATCGCCTATCGTATCCATACTTTCAGCATAATAAATGCTGTGCCCGTTAAACATGTATATGTAACTAAGCATTTTCTCGAAAATATGGTTTAAAGGCAAAAAACTCAGCACACGCAACTGCGGGTTTTCATCAAACGGAAAACTGGCTTTACTAAGCATTACATTGCTTAATATATTGTTATGGGTAAGCATTACCCCTTTAGGGGTACCTGTTGTGCCAGATGTATAAATAATAGTAGCCAGGTTGTGGGCAGTTATAGCCGCACTGTGCAGTTGTACAAGCTGTTCGGCGGCATTGCCGGTAATGTGTGTAAGCTCAGTCCAATGCTTTGCGCCATCCACCACATCAAAGGTGTAAATTTCCTTAAGGCAAGGTACCAGGGGTTTAAGGGCGGCTATCTTATCAAACAACTCTTTGCTGCTTACAAAAATGTATTTTACCTGTGCATCGTTTAAAATAAACTGTATTTCCTGCACACTGGTGGTAGGGTAAAGCGGCACCAGCACAGCACCGGTTTGCTGTACGGCAAGGTCGGTAATAAGCCATTCGGGCCTGTTATTGGCAATAATTGCCACTTTATCGGTACCCTCATCTGTCATATCGTTACCGCTTATGCCCAACTGCAGCAGGCCAGCGCAAAGGCTGGTTACGTACTCTTTAATATTGGCGGTACTATAAGTTTTC
>CAZRDD010000468.1:0-4369 GCA_964598675.1 uncultured Parafilimonas sp. | reverse complement strand
CGCTGCTTTAAAAATATCCATAATCGCTTCAAGCCTGCTCATTGCCATTAATATAATTACCGTGGCGGAAGATTTTGCGGCCAGTATTATATCTGCCGATATTTCGCCACACTGCGTGGTGCCGGTGGTTACCCAAAAACTTTCGTTTATGCCCCGGCAGGTAAGCGGTATCATTTGCGATGCAGGTACGGCAATAGCGCTGGATATGCCGGGTATTACTTCCACACCTATACCAGCCGCCCTTGCGGCATCTATTTCCTCCTGGGCCCTGCCAAAAACAAATGGGTCGCCCCCTTTTAGCCTTACAACATGCCCGTGAGATAACGCATAATCAATTATTAACATATTAATCTCCGATTGCGAAAGGGCATGGCAGCCATAGCGCTTGCCAACAAATTGTTTTACTGCCCCTTTTTTGCAATAATCAAGCAAACTGTCGTTTGCAAGGGCATCAAATAGTATTACATCGGCCTTTTTAAGCGTATTTATGGCTTTTAAGGTTATTAACTCCGGGTCGCCGGGGCCCGCACCTACCAACGATAAAAAGGGTTTCATACTGCTGATTTAAATATTATGATAAAATTAATATGATTTATTTAATGCAATTTAGTGAAAAAATAAATAAATACTGCTATTTTTATGATATAAATCATTAAATATAAAAATTTTATAAATAAATACTCTTATAAAATATTATATAGAATAATTTATAATTCGATTGCACGCCATAGTAACAGCATACTTAATTATTAAACCAGTTGCAATGAAACTTGTAATTATTGGCAATGGCATGGTGGGGTATAAATTTTGCGAGAAGCTTATTGCCAAAGCAGCAGCAAACCAATTTACCATCACCGTTTTTGGTGAAGAGCCCCGCCCCGCCTACGACAGGGTACACCTTAGCGAATATTTCTCCGGCAAATCTGCAGAGGAGTTAACCTTTGCCCCTGCCAACTGGTACGCAGCCAATAATATTACCCTGCATTTGGGCGACCCCATTCAAAGTATTGACCGCACTAACAAAACAGTACATTCCTATAAAGGCATTACCGCGCAGTATGATTATTTGGTATTTGCCACCGGCTCATCGGCTTTTGTGCCACCCATTCCCGGTGTGGATAAACAGGGTGTTTTTATTTACCGCACCATTGAAGACCTGGAAATGATGACCGCCTGGGCAAAAAAAGCCACTAAGGGGGCCGTTATAGGGGGTGGCCTGCTGGGGCTTGAAGCCGCCAAGGCAATGATAGACCTGGGCATAACCAATACCCATGTAATTGAATTTGCCCAACGCCTTATGCCCCGGCAAATTGACGATGCTGGTTCAAAAATATTACAGGCACAACTCAGCAGCCTGGGCCTTACCATACACACCAGTAAAAACACCTCCTGTATTTTGGGGGCCGAAAGCATAAGCGCCATGCAGTTTACCGATGATACTACTATTGATGTGGATATGCTGGTAATTTCGGCAGGCATTAAACCCCGCGATGAGCTGGCAAAACTTTGCGGCCTTGAAGTGGGGCACCGTGGCGGTATTGTGGTGGATGAAAACATGCAAACCGCCGATAAAAGCATTTTTGCCATTGGCGAATGTGCCTTATACAATGGCATGATATACGGCCTGGTGGCACCCGGTTACGAAATGGCCGATATTGTTGCTGCTAAACTTACCGGCAGCAATAAAACCTTTACCGGCTACGACATGAGCACCAAACTAAAACTGATTGGGGTGGATGTGGCCAGTTTTGGTAACCCTTTTGCCACCGGCAACGATTGCCGTACCGTGGTGTTTGAAGATACCATGAAGGGTGTTTACAAACGCATAAACATAACAGGCGATGGCAAATATTTGCTGGGCGGCATACTAATTGGCGATGCCGGTGCCTACAACATGCTGCTGCAAACCTGTAAAAACAACGTGGTGCTGCCACCCAACCCTGGGGATGTTATACTGGGCAATCGCGGCGGCGCACAGGCCGATGCCGGGGCTGGCGTGCTGGCCCTGCCGGATGAGGCCCTTATATGCAGTTGCGAGAGTATAACCAAAGGCGATATATGCGCAGTGGTAAGCAATGGCTGCGAAACCGTTGATGCCATAAAAAAGTGTACCAAAGCCGGTACCGGTTGCGGTGGTTGTGTGCCTATGTTAAAAGATATAATGCTGCAAACCATGAAGCAGCAGGGCAAATATGTGCGCAATGTGGTGTGCAGCCATTTTAGTTACTCCCGGCAGGAGCTGTACGACCTTGTTAAACTAAAACAGCTAACATCGTTTAACGAGGTGATAGATGCTGTTGGGCATGGCGATGGCTGCGAAATATGCAAACCCGTAGTAAGCTCAATACTGGCAAGCCTTTGGAACGAAATGATATTAACCAAAGGCAACGATGTGGCACAGGACAGTAACGACCGTTACCTGGCCAATATTCAAAAAGGCGGCAGCTACTCCGTGGTGCCGCGCATACCCGGCGGAGAAATTACACCCGATAAACTGATAGTGATTGGCAGCGTTGCCAAAAAATACAACCTGTACACAAAAATAACCGGTGGCCAGCGTATTGATATGTTTGGCGCCTACGTAAACGACCTGCCCAAAATATGGGAGGAGCTGATAGCAGCCGGTTTTGAAAGCGGCCACGCCTACGGCAAAGCATTGCGTACTGTAAAAAGCTGCGTAGGCAGCACCTGGTGCCGGTTTGGCCTGCACGATAGTGTTAGCTACGCCATACGCATTGAAGAGCGCTACAGGGGCTTGCGCTCGCCGCACAAGTTAAAGTCTGCAGTGTCGGGTTGCGTACGCGAGTGCGCCGAAGCACAGTCTAAAGACTTTGGCATAATTGCCACAGAAAAAGGCTGGAACCTGTATGTGTGCGGCAATGGCGGCTCAAAACCGCAGCATGCTTTGCTGCTTGCCACCGACCTTGACGACGAAACCTGCATAAAATACATTGATCGCTTTTTGATGTTTTACATTAAAACGGCCGACCACCTTACCCGCACAGCCACCTGGCTTAATAAAATGGAAGGCGGCATTAACTACCTGCGCAACGTGGTGGTTAACGACAGCCTGGGCATAGCACAGCAACTGGAAGAAGAAATGCAGGGGCTGGTAGATGCCTATAAATGCGAATGGAAAGAGGTGGTTGAAACACCCGAACTGCGCAAACGCTTCAGCCACTTTGCCAATGCGCCCGAGGAGAAAGATCCCACCATACAATTTGAGCCGATGCGTGGCCAGAAAAAAGCCGCCAACTGGCAGTAGTACCACTGTGCAGCATTTACCTGTACAACATTTATTAAACCTCAATAAAACCTGCTGATATGTTTACTGCCAACACAAAAGAAGTTACCTGGGTTGCCGCCTGCCGTGCGGAAGATGTGCCCGCCAACGGGGGCGTGTGTATTAAAATGGGGCATAAGCAAATTGCTTTGTTCCATTTTGCCCGCCGGGGGGAGTGGTATGCATCGCAAAACATGTGCCCCCACCGCATGCAAATGGCCCTTAGCCGCGGGATGACCGGCACCGAGGATGGTGAGCCGAAAGTGGCCTGCCCCTTCCACAAAAAAACTTTTTCGCTGGTAGATGGGCGTTGCCTTAACAGCGATGAAGGTTATGGTATTAAAACATACCCGGTAAGGGTGGAACTGGGGCTTGTTTACATTGGCGTTTTGGCCGCCAGCTATGCAGAATACGGGTTAGATTAACCATAAAAAATTAAGCCCGGCAGGTTGCACCCTGGCCGGGCTTTAGGTTCAATTAATATTTCTACACATTAAAAACCCACTCAAAAGTAAATGAAAAATGCAACTACCAAAATTTCACTGCTTTTTGTTGTTGTTTGTTTACAATTAAATGTAAAAGCACAGCTAAGTGTTACGGCGCAACTGCGCACCCGTACCGAACTGAGGGATGGCCAGGGTACCCCTTTGGCCCAGGGCGCACAGGCCGCCTTTTTTACCTCGCAGCGTACAAGGCTTAATGTTGGGTACAGCATGTACCGCCTGAAGTTTTTTATTGCCGCACAGGATGTGCGCGTGTGGGGGCAGGATGCATCAACCATTAACCGCACCACCACCGCCAGCAACAATGCCCTTATGCTGCACCAGGCCTGGGCAGAGCTATTGCTTACTGATACCAGCCTTAAAGGCAAAGCCCTCACCCTTAAGCTGGGGCGGCAGGAGTTTGTGTACGATGATGAACGGCTGATAGGCGGCCTGGACTGGCTGCAGCAGGGCCGCAGGCACGATGCTGCCTTGCTTAAATACGAAGCCGGGCCCTGGAGCTTGCATGCCGCCGCTCCCTCTAACCAAAACCAGGAAAACGCCCCCGGCACCATTTACAACAGTCCCCCGCCCGCCAATTATA
>CAZRDD010000467.1:0-4377 GCA_964598675.1 uncultured Parafilimonas sp. | reverse complement strand
TACTTTTGCGGGCGATGTGCTTGACTACGCCGAAACAGAGTTTTTACTGGCCGAAGCGGTTGAAAGGGGCATTACTGTTGGCGGCACTGCGGAAACGCATTACAACAACGCCATAACAGCCTCTATACAATACTGGGGCGGCAGCGTAACAGATGCAGCCACTTACCTGGCACAGCCGCTGGTGGCTTACCCTACCGCCACCGGTAACTGGAAACAGAAAATAGGCTACCAGAAATGGATTGCCTACGCCAACCGCGGATGGGATGCCTGGACCGAAATTAGAAGGCTGGGCTACCCTAACATAGATGTGGTTAACCCGCCCGTTGGCGCCAACGGCAACCTGCCCCGCCGGTTTTACTACCCCGGCAACGAGCATAGCTCCAACCCGGTAAACTGGGCCGCAGCCGTACAAGCCGTTACAGGCGGTGCCGATGTGGTATCGGTTAACCTGTGGTGGAATAAGTAGAATATAACACATACTACCAGCCAGGGCTTACCTGCGGGCAACCGCTTGTAAGCCCTGGTTTGTTATTTTGGGGGGAGGGTGCGATAGAGGGGATGGTTTAACCTAAGGGTTAGATGAAATGTTACGAGGGGCTTGAAACATGCTTTTTTATTGTTGGGGGGATAAGGGAGTGTTGGATACAGGATTTAATTGATGGCGCTGAACAGATATTTAAATTACTTAAGTCATCGCAGCTTACAATCAATCTAATTAAGTATTCGGTATTCATTAGGAGAAAGCCCAACCTGCTGCTTAAAGAATCGTGTAAAGTGAGCTGGGTATTTAAAGCCAAGTTCATAGGCTACTTCGCTGATTGATTTTGTGGTATCAAATATTCTTTCCTTCGCAGCGTCAATTATTTTTAACTGTATATACTCCTGTGCTGTTTTCCCCGATTCCTTTTTTATAACATCACCAAAATATTTTGGCGACAGATTGAATTGATTTGCACAATAGGTAACAGATGGAAGCCCTAAAGTTTGCCCCTTATCAGAATGCAAATAATCATTCAACACGCTTTCAAAACGGGCTAATATATCTTTGTTAACATGCTCCCTTGTTAGAAACTGCCGGTCATAAAAACGAACACAATAGTTAAAAAACAATTCAATATTGCTTACAATAAGCGTTTTGCTGTGTTTATCAACTGCATGAGATAATTCGTAGCTTATTTTCTTGAAACATTCCAGCACAATTTCCCGCTCTGCATCCGAAATATGAAGTGCTTCGTTGGCATCATAAGAAAAAAAACTGTACTCGTTAATACGTTTACCCAAATGCGTTCCTCGAATGAGATCAGGATGAAACGTTAATGTCCAGCCGGTGGGTTGTATCATCTTGTCGTGCTCTTCAAATCCAAATACTTGCCCGGGTGCTATAAACACAAGCGATCCATCTTCGTAATCATAGTAATTACGGCCATATTTTAATTCCCCGCATTTTACATCTTTCAAAAAAACTATGTAAAGATCCGAAGTATAGCGCGCCTCTTGCACTGGCTTTGACAGCGTATTATCAAGAACACTTACCAAAGGGTTAAGTGTTTTTTGCCCTCTTTGCCTATTGAATTGCCCAACGCTTTCAATTTTATTAACCTTATCCATACCAGTAACAATTAGCATTAAAATTAGCACAAGTATTTCACTTGTATCAGCCTTACCAATTAACACCGGAAATAATGGTAAGTAAAACAGGAATATGTATAATGGGCGCGGATAAAAGATAGATGAACTTTGTGTAAGTAATTAATGCCGTTTGCATTTAAAAACAGGTAAATAAATATTCGAAAATATAATGAAAAAAAATCATATTTTATCGTTATTAATGGTTTCTGCGGTTTTTGCAGTAAATGTGCAAGCACAATCAACAATTGATAGCACAGTTAAAACAGAGAAAAAATACCAGGCGAAAGCTCCCCTAACGCAACCTTTTGGTAATGAGGCATTTACTTCATCTGGCAATACCACAATCCGGTGGTTAGGCATGGCAGGCTTCCTTGTAAACAGCAGGGGTACAACATTTATGATTGACCCTTTACTGGAAGGGTACGATATGCCTGTACTAATGAATTTTCCCATCAAGCCAAAAGATGTTCCACATCTTGCTGCGGTATTTGCTACACACAGCGATAATGACCACTACAGCGTTGCAACTTTTAAAGATTTATCATCCGTTACAAAACAATTTCATTCGACTGTTTATGTGGATTCGTTGATGAAAAACGACGGGTTACATTCTTACGGTCATTATATAGGCGACACATTTCACATTGGTAAAATATTGGTAAGGCTAACCCTTGCAGACCATGCGTGGCAAAATAATTTTCCTAAACCAGGCCAGCGTTATTATGCACCCGGTGATGCCTGTGGGTTTTGGTTCAACACCCCGGATGGCTCAATTTGGGCACCCGGCGATTCACGTTTTATGCAGGAGCAACTGCACATGCCAACACCAGATGCTATTCTCTTTGATTATTCGGAAGACAGCGCTTTTCATTCAGGTTTGGAGGGCGCTGCAAAAATAGCCAATGCTTATCCAAACACCCCGTTAATACTTGGCCATTGGGGCTTTGTAGATGCACCGGATTTTTCACCTTTTAATGGCGACCCGGAGCACTTGAAAAAGCTGGTAGTAAACCCTGAACGCATTATTGTTTTAGCACCGGGACAGCCTTACCAGCTAAAACGGTTAAAGAAATAAATTGAACCGTCAGCAACAACAACTTTTTGTCTTTCGGTCATTAAAAAAGCATACAGATGAAAAAAATACTTTTGTTCATAACAATAATCATAATGAGTGAAGTTGGTTTAGCACAACATGATATCAGCAATCATTTATCAAATAATAAATTGCCTGCTTATATTGAACGGCCATCTGACGCGGCGGGAATTTATGCTGTCTACCCTGGTTCCGGCATTCCTGAATTGTCTAAGACATGGACATGGCATGAGCAAAGCACTCCAATTGACGATGGTAAAATGGTCAGAAATGTTGTCTTACCAACAGTAACTGTATTCAGGCCGGAAAAAGGCAAAGCTAATGGCACTTCTGTTATCGTATTACCCGGCGGTGCTTTTTATGTATTGATGATGAATAAAGAGGGCTACGATATGGCAAGATGGCTCACTAAGCAAGGCATTACGGCATTTGTACTAAAATATAGAGTAGGTCAGATGCCGGAAAAAGACGACGACCTGCCTGCTTTTCAATCAAAATTATTTAGTGCGTTACCAAAAGTAAGTCAATCAGAAACCTATCCACCAATGAGCCATCCCAAAATAGAGGAAGCGAGATTATGGGGGGAGGAAGATGGTCGTCAGGCAATTCGTTTTGTACGTCAATATGCCAAAGAACTTGAAGTTGATCCCAATAAAATCGGTATCATGGGTTTTTCAGCAGGCGGTGGTATTTCCGTAAACGCAGCCCTTCAGCATGATTCTTTGAGCCGCCCTGATTTCGTTGGGGCTATTTATGCCGGGTATAGAATAATATCTCCTTATCCAAATGACCTGCCGCCAATGTTTATTGCTATAGCTGATAATGATAAAAATGTTGCCCCGATTTCTTCCGCAAGGCTTTTTGAGGATTGGCATAAACTCGGCAGTTCAGTTGAGTTGCACATTTTTGCGAATGGTAACCATGGATTTGGCACAAGGAAGCAAAACCTGCTATCAGACGTCTGGATGGATTTATTTAAAAACTGGATGAAAGCAAAAGGCTTTCTTCCTGCAGACAGTTAGAAAATAGTTGTCAACTATAGGAACAATCTGACCGGAAGAATATGCTACCCGTTATTGTAAATAGCTTATCATATAAACGATAAACAGAAACGGCAACTTGCATTGGAAATTAATGTTGTAATGAAAACAACGGTAATAATGAAGGCGTGGTTTCGGTTTTCATCGAATATGTGGAGCAAAAGGATTGAACTGAAAAAGTTTATAAGAACGGTATTAAATTGACAGAGCCATGAAAAGAGAAGCAAAACAATTTTCAAAAGATGAGCTACAAAAGATAAATGAAGCGGATGACCTGCATATAGCGCCGTTTCGTGAAGACGGAGAAACTTACGGAACTCCGACGTGGATTTGGGAAGTAGTTGTAGATGATAATTTGTATGTAAGAGCATACAACGGCGTTAATTCACGCTGGTACAAATCCGCCGTGCAGCAAAAAGCCGGTCGCATTGTTGCGGCAGGTATGACAACAGAAGTGAAATTTGAACGGGTCCAGGGAGATATTAACAATGCTATTGATGAAGCATATAAAAAGAAGTATAATGGCAGCCCATATCTTTCCTCTATGATTAATGATCGTGCCCGTGCTGCTACAGTGAAAATAACACTAAAATAACGCCATAATGAAATATCTCC
>CAZRDD010000466.1:0-4379 GCA_964598675.1 uncultured Parafilimonas sp. | reverse complement strand
TAATATTACCTATAACAAGTCTGAAATTACCAACCTGCTTAAAAACCCCGACCCTAATTTTAAGGGTATAGATGTTAGTGCAGTAGGTGGTGGTTTAACAAACTACGTAGGTAAGTTTATTGTTGGTTATGCACCCTTTACTTATTATGTGTACAAACAAGTGTACGACCCTAAAACAAACAAACCCATTGACGGTGTTTTTGAAGACATTAACCGTGATGGCAAAATTGATGATAACGACCGCTACCTGTACAAAAAACCTGCACCAGATGTATTGCTTGGTATAAGCACCCAGGTTACCTATAAGCAATGGAGCTTTGGTGCAACAGCACACGGCTCGTTTGGTGGTTACCTGTACGACCAGTACAGCTCAAACAACGGTGTATTAAGGGCACTTAAAAATCCGTTGAACTTTGTACAGAATGGCGCGCCTAACTATTTGGAAACACAGTTTACCGGTACAAACGTTAACGAATACCTGTCTGACTACTACGTTCAAAATGCCTCATTCTTCAGGCTTGATAATATTAATGTTGGGTATAATGCTGGTAAAATTTTACACAAAAAAGCATCCATGCGTTTATTGGCCAGTGTGCAGAATGTGTTTATTATTTCAAAATACAAGAGCTCAGACCCAGAATCGGCCAATGATGCAGGCGTTGTTTACAGCATTTATCCCCGCCCGCGTATTTACTCACTGGGCGTAAACCTTGACTTTTAACATTAAACGAACTGAATTATATGAAAAGCAGGACAATAAAGAAAACATTAACAGTGATTGTTGCGGCATTGTTTGCAACATCCTGTGCAAAAAAGCTGGATTTATTTCCGCAGAACGACCTTACATCGGCTACTGCGTACTCCAGTGCGGCGGGCTATAAAAGCGTGCTGGCAAAAATTTATGGCACCCTTGCCATTACAGGTAACCAGGGCCCTGCCGGCCAGCCAGATATTGCAGGCGGGCTGGATGAAGGTAGCCAGGTGGCATTTATTCGTATGTTTTTTAACTGCGAGGAATTACCTACCGATGAAGCAGTGGTAGCCTGGAACGACCAGACTATTCACGATTTTCATAATTTATCATGGACTGCTTCTGACCCATTTTTAAAAGGTATTTATGCAAGGTGTATATACGATGTAACCCTTATTAATGAATACCTTAGGGAAGCAACAGATGCAAAATTGGCGGGACGCGGTATTACCGGTACTGATGCTGATGATATTAAAAAGTCAAGAGCTGAAGCAAGGTTACTGCGTGCCTATAATTATTGGGTAATGCTCGACCTTTTTGGCAAATCAACTTTTATTACTGAGGCCGACCTGGTTGGTACCAGCCTGCCAAAGGAAATAAGCAGAACAGACTTGTTTACGTACATTGAATCTGAATTAAAAGCCATTGATGGCGACCTGGCCAAAGCCAAAACCATTGAATATGGCAGGGTAGACCAATCTGCCGAATGGGCATTACTGGCACGTTTGTACCTTAATGCAGAAGTGTATACCGGCACAGCCAGGTATACCGATGCGCTTACTTACGCTAAAAAGGTAATAGATGCAGGCTACACGCTTACAACCGGCTATAACAAACTGTTTATGGCTGATAATGATAAGCAGACCAACGAGTTAATTTGGGCAATAAACTGCGACGGGCTGCATACCCAGGCTTATGGCAACACTACATTTTTTGTACACGCACCCTGCGGTGACGATCACAATGAGTATGGTGTTGGCGGCGGCTGGAATGGCTACCGCGCCACCAAAGCACTGGGCGACCTGTTTAGCGACCTTAGCGGCAGTACAGACCAGAGGGCTTTGTTTACCACCTCAAAATACGGTACCAGCAATGCCCAGCAGGCAATTGCAGATGTGAGCGACTTTAACAATGGCCTGCACGTAAAAAAATATGTCAATATTAGGTCAGACGGTGCTGCAACATCAGATGTAACCAACACTTTTTCGGATGTTGATTTCCCTGTGTTCCGCCTGTCTGAAATGTACCTTATTTACGCCGAAGCGTACCTGCGTGGCGGCGGCGGCGATGCAACAACTGCTTTAGGCTACCTTAATGCAATACGTTACAGGGCTTATGGCAACAGCTATGGCCCCGGTAACATTGGCAAGCTTTCTCCAACTGACCTTACCCTGCAAACGGTGCTTGACGAAAGGGGCAGGGAGCTTTATTGGGAAGGGCACCGCCGTACAGACCTTATAAGGTATCACCTGCTAACAAGCAGTACCTACTTATGGCCCTGGAAAGGCGGTGTAGCTTCTGGTACAGCAGTTAGCGATAAATTTAACTTGTTTGCTGTACCCCAGGCCAATTTAACATCCAATCCAAATCTTACACAAAACCCAGGTTATTAATTGTTAACAGACAACACTTACAATTATGAAAAATATATTGAAGTTAATGTTCTTGTCGTCCATGCTTGCAACCCTTGTTTGGTCTTGCACAAAGGATGAAACCAGGGACTATTTTAAAGGCGGCACAGCACCCGCGCTAACCGCAACAACCAATAATGCTTCGGGCACATCTGTAAACCTGGCGTATGCCGATGCAGCCACGCAGGCGCTGGCACTAGAATGGACAAACCCCAACTACCAGTTTACAACAGGTATAAGCTCTCAGGATGTATATTATACCGTTGAAATTGATACAACAGGGGCAAATTTTACTAACCCGCTTAAAAAGCAAATTGTTGTTCCGCAGGGTTTGGGTTTAACAATTCTTGAAAGCGAACTGAACGATTACCTGCTAAACCAGCTTGCGCTTCAGCCAGGGGTTGAGCATGCCCTGGAGTTTCGTGTAGTGGCAAGCCTGAAAGGCGGTACTGTGCCATTGGCGTCTAATACTGTAAAGCTTACCGCAACCCCATACTCCATACCACCTAAAGTAACACCACCTGCATCAGGAA
This sequence comes from uncultured Parafilimonas sp., assembly GCA_964598675.1. Classification (GTDB taxonomy): domain Bacteria; phylum Bacteroidota; class Bacteroidia; order Chitinophagales; family Chitinophagaceae; genus JABDFW01. The sequence continues at coordinate 1,464 of CAZRDD010000466.1, read as the reverse complement.
AATTGTACATAACCGGCAGTGCAACACCAGGTAACTGGATGGCGGGCGGTGATGCAGAATTGCTGAGCCAGAAATTTACACAGATAAGCCCAACGCTGTACCAAATAACCATTGCTTTAACCGGTGGCAACTCGTACACATTTGTACCTGTATATGGCGACTGGAGCAATAAATACAGCATTGCCACTAAAAACGACCCTAACGAAGTATATGGGGGCGATTTTCAGGTAGGGGGTAACGATATATTGGCACCAGCAGCCTCTGGTACGTACAAAATTGTAGTGGATTTTCAGAGAGGAAAATTTACGGTTACCCAGTAATAATAATTGCGGATAGCGGGGCCGCTGTTTTATACAGCAGTTGCCTTAGCAAAAGTTTTACAACATTAAAAACCGATGTATGAAAAATATTTCAAAATTTCTTTTAGGCTTTTTGCTGGTGGGTGCCTTTTTAACCGCCTGTAAAAAGTTTGATACACTGCCGTTTTATAACAACGGTGCAGCACCGGTACTTACAAGTTCGGTAACCACCATTGTACCAACACCGGCGGATTCAGCCAAAACGGTGCTTACACTTACCTGGACAAACCCTAAGTATGCCACCGACTCTGCACACCAGAAATTTGTGGTGGAGATGGACTCCTCCGGCCGCAATTTTAGCCATGCCGTTTCTTTTGAAGTTGATGGGCCTTTAATGGTTGCATTTACAGGCAGCTCATTAAATAACGTACTGGCAAATTTTGGCTTTGTAGCCGGTAAGCCGTTTAATGTTGACATAAGGGTAAAATCATCTTATGCCAACAATAATGAGCAATATAAATCAAACGTAGTAACAGTAACAATGACACCCTTCCTGGTGCCAATTACTCTTACGCCGTCTTCTTCATCCGACCTTGTGCTTGATATAAGCAATGCAACCGGCAATGCAATATCATTTAACTGGAATGCCAGCAAGTATGGGGATAATGTTATTAATTATGCCCTGCAGGTAGATACCGTAGGTGGTAATTTTGCCAGCCCGCAAATGTTTAAATATGGTACCGCTTTAAACGCAACACTGGTACAGAACGATTTAAATACTGCTGCCATTAATGCGGGTGTAATTGGTGGTTCAACCAAAAACGTTGAGTTTAGGATTGTAAGTTACCTTGGTGCAAGTTACACAAACCCGCTGGTGTATTCCAACGCCGTAAACGTAAAGCTTACAACATTTGTACCGGTGCCAGCCAATCTTTACATAGTAGGCGATGCTACGCCAGGCGGCTGGAACAACCCTGTACCAACACCTTCTCAGCAGTTTACCAAGGTTGATGCTGTTTCTTTCAGCATTACCATTGGCCTTACAGCAGGCAAAAGCTACCTGTTTTTACCTGTTAATGGCGATTGGGGCCACAAATACGGTGGTGCAAGCGCCACTGGTGGCACATTACTAACTGATGGTGCTGTACCGGGTTCAAATACCCCG
>CAZRDD010000465.1:0-4383 GCA_964598675.1 uncultured Parafilimonas sp. | reverse complement strand
TTTTAAAATAAAACGATAGCGGTAATTCTTATACCTATTTTAAGGTTTTTTTTTAAAATTGACAAAAGGTGCGTTGGATGAAGATTGTGGGGTTAGCTGAATTGAGCTTTGTAGCGCTACCATTTGTAAAGGAGATATTAAAGGACTATGTGAACAGAATTAGAGGATGGAACTGATACTAACTTTTTGATTAACCATATTAATAAAATGTATAAAACACTGATTGCACACCTGATACAAAAATTTAAACAGACTAAGGTTATTTACAATTGTTTATATATTTTTAATAATATTAAGGCAGATATTTACACAATTAGTTGATTTTTTTGGGTATATACTATTAAAGGCCTTGCAGAGTTTACCAGGCCTGATGTTAGTAAAATAAAGCAATTGATTAATTCTAGGTTAAGGCAGCTTTGCTGGCTTAGGCTATCCTCCGGCATTTTTAGCGCAGTACTTAAAAATACGGCCAACTGTTTGCGGTATTTAAGTTTTTTTGCCAAAACTGTTGCTTGTATGGTTGCCTGTTGTTTAGGTTGAGCAATGCATGGTATATGCAATTTTATCTGCTTCGGCGTTTTAACTACCGCCGCCTCTCATCAGACCAATAACCTTTCTACAGCACAAGTGTGCAACATCAGCCAGTTTGTAGTTTATAGTTTGTGGTTTGCAGTGGTTTAACATTATGCTCCATCAGCCCAACAATGTTATACAGTACAAGTGTGCGACGCAACCGAAGCTACATAGCAGTACAATTGCATGGCCAATAATAAACGCCATAAAGTATAAACATGTTACCGAAATCCTTATGTGTGGCGGGTTTGGGGTTATTACTTTTAATTGGCTTTGATTGTATTTTGCTGGCTTATTTATTTTAAAACTTCTTCCATCAGTTCCATCTGATAAATCAGATAAATCAGTGGTCCATTTTCAAATCTTAAAATTATCTAATTTTAAAATTGTGCTGTTTCATTTTCAAATTTTCAAATTAACTAATTTTCAAATTATCCTCAAAGTCTTCCCGGCTGGTTAAGTAATGCATGCACAATACCCAGCCTACAGTGGTTAGCAGCGTAATTTTTTGCAGGGTGGGCAATATTAATAAGTTGGCACGGCTGTAATACACATAAACAGTTAGGTAAACACTAAGCATACACAGTACACATAGCAGCTTAAGCAGGTTTAAACTGGTTTTAAACGTAAATACGGTTATGTAAAATATGGCTACCAGGTTAAGGGTAACGGCTGCGGTTATCATAGCATCGTGCAGGTTGGTGATTACCAAAAAAGTACACAATGTACCTGCCATACCGGCATACCGTATAATTGCCGGGGCGCTGGTGCCGGGTATTTTAAAGGAAAACTGTACATAAAACAACATCATACCATAGCTTAAGGCTGCCATGGCCGCACCGGCAAGGGGCCTTGCTGCATTGTGCTGGCCGTTAATACCCTTTTCGGCAAACAGGTTGCTTATGTAGTTGTGCTGCCAGCTCCATCCGGTGGCAAGTGCATTCTGCTGATTGCCGCCTGGGTAAAACAACGTGGCTATAAACAGCAGGGCCAATGCCCCGAGTAACGTGTACAGTACCAGGTTTTTATTAAACATTCAATAGTGGTTTTGGTGGGGTAAATGTACGCGGTTTTGGGTTCCCGGGTTCTATGTTTTACTGGTTACTAGTTGCAGGTTGCTGGTTGCCAGTTACTGGGTTTGAAAAGTTTGAATGTTTGAAAGGTTTGAATGTTTGAGTGTTCTTAGGTTCGTAGTTCGTGGGGGGTATTCGTGTCTTTCATTTCGCGTTTATTGTTCGTGCTCATGTGTTACATTAAATTTTGGAAAACGCTTGCATGGCCCGCAAAAAAGGCTTATCTTATGGGTATAAAACACCACACACCATGTCGCTGGCCATTGATTACTGCAAAGAAATTGCTACCGAACTTAAAGTGATACCCGTGTATTTGCCGGGCACGCCCATTAACCTGGGCGATATTATTGAGTTTAAAGAAACCAATATTTTTGGTACGCCTCAGCCGCTGGGGCCTTTTACCATTATTGGCAACCTTACCGACCTGCCCCTTACCCTTGATACCCTTACCGAGCCCAACCCCAGCCCGGACAGCTACCTGTACGCCAGTAAAAACGCTGTTAGCGTTGCTTTTACGGCCAATGCCCAGGCGGGCGATGCGGCCAGCGGCAAGCTTACCGTTGGCTTTAGCAAAGAGGGGGCTACCTATCTATCGGCACTGGACTGTACCGTTAGCCGGTTTAAGAGTATTCTTAACCTGGAGAGCCAACTGGCGCCCTTTAAAGACAAGTACGACTGGAACAGCTTTTTTATAGTAACCGCCATTACCACCGCCGCCAAAGCACTGGTAATGCAGAGCAGCAAAGCCGGTGCCTCCCTGGCTATTGATGGCCAGGTTAAAGCCCTGCAGCCCTCGCCCGGCCCTGTTAAAAACCTTGATGCCAACATAGCCGTAACGGTGAACGCCTACAACGAGGCATCGTTTTTTAAGGATTGGTCGGCCGATGTGGCGGTGTTTTTTACGCTGGCCCGGTATCATAAGAAGTTTTTGGGCTCGTATGGGGTGGAGACTGCCTTAGGCTTTAAAACTATGGACAAAATGGCCCCTGCCACCGGCACTGGCAAATACAAGTATACGCTGGAGGAAGTGGACCCAGGGGAGCTGGATTTGGGTGAGTAGTACCACTGATTTATTTGATTTTACTGATTGAACGGATTGAGAAGAGAATGGTTTGAGGGTTTGAATGTTAGCGTGCGCACAACTAAAAAGCTATGCGGTTGGTTTGTTGTGGAAATATATTGGCTTCTACATTTCTTGCTTAAATAAAAAGCCCCGAAAACCGGGGCTGAATTCTTTGTTATTAAGTACTTAAGACCTAAGTAGAGTGAGCATTTTTTTAAGACTATCGGCTTGCTCTTTTGACCTCGTATTATCTGCAAGTGAATTTACAGCTTGCTTAACAGTACCGGAGCTTGAAGTAATGTTTTCTTGCCTGGCTCCCCTAACTTGACTGGTAAGTACTTCTATTTTTTGAAAAACATCTTTTTTCATAAAAAGTACTTTAATTTAAGTTATTTAGTATTGTAAAGCTATAAAAAAATGCGAAATTAATTATATTAAATAAAACAAAAAATAATTAAACAACGATTTATGGTTATTTAGCGGCTGATTTTCAATCTTATACGGAATGTTGGCAAGCTCGTTTGTATCAACAGACATTGGTTCATTTTTATTTCCCCCTCTTAAAACCCTTGCCCAGTACTTAATACCATACATAAAAAAATACTCCATTAAATAGTCATAATTCCTTTGGATTATTCTAAAATACAGGTACGCTCTTCTAAAATCAGAACCATCAATACCAATATATACACCAGGATTAGACCTTAAATAGGTTACTGCGCAAAATAAAACTGTAGAAAAAGCTTTTGAATAGTTAACATGCTCAACTTTTGCAAAGTCATCAATGTAAACATCGCCTTGCGGCGTTGTTTTTTCTGGCCCAAATGCCAAGTTTAAAAACTCTTGTAAAAATGGATTATTCGCATGTTGAATTACAACGGCAATTTCAATACTACTACCATCTTTCAAAAGGCTAACAAAAGTAAACGCTGTTAAATCAGTATTAATGATGTTTATATCGTACACATCATCTAAGTTCAAATCAATGTTCATTATTTTTAGGGCTGTTCGGTTTTATTATATGACCTTCTATTAAGGTTTTAACTGGCGCGAAGTTAATAATATCTTCCAATCGTACTGACTTTTTAAGTGATTCAATTTTTGCCTGAAAATTCCCCAAAACGCTCCCACGCATTTAAACAATCCCGCGTAACTTTCGACCATTGATTCATCTGATTTTACTGATGAATCTACTCGTACTGGGGCTATTAAAAATCAATTAGCTCATCAATTTGGTGGGAAAATTCCTGTATTTGGTGCACCCATGCCTGTTATTACTAAAAGTAATACATATTCAGAATATAATTCTACCACTAATAATAATGATAGTAATCCATATGGTACAGTAGATAAAAATAATGAAGATGTTGAACCTGGTACTATAAAAAATATATTTAAACCTATGTCCCCACGTAATAGAACTATAAGAAAACATCGTACAAAATCCCCCAATTTTAAAGTAACAAGTCAATTTTCACCTGTTGGAGCATCGTCTATTTTGGATAATCCAGATTCACCATCTAGATTTGGGACTATCACTGATGCTGATAAATATGCTACTAATGAGAATAATAATAATAATAATAATAATGGTGGTGATACATCTCCTATTGGTACAATAAAAAGTAAATTTACAAATATGATATAATGGTATATTAGATATGAAAAAAAAAT
>CAZRDD010000464.1:0-4386 GCA_964598675.1 uncultured Parafilimonas sp. | reverse complement strand
ATTTCATCAATGCCTTTGACGAAGAGCTTATTGTTGATAACAGCGATAAAGCCATAGCCATTGCCAGCCAAAAAACAGGTGCCATTGTAAACGATTATACCGCCGCACCGGTTTATTTTAGCGATAACAGCAACGGCGCGCATGAATGGCTTATTGAGTTTGAAGTACCCCCTGCCAGTATAGAGCAGTTTGCCTACGAGCTTGATTGCGCCCTGAAGGCCGTAAACAGCGATTACGAAGCCAAGCGCCATAAGGATATTGCCCTGCGCATGCCCATAGTACATGCCATAAAAAAAGGCGTGTTTACTGAGTGGCTGCGTAATAAAGGCAAACTTGGCGGCCAGCACAAAATACCCCGGTTAAGCAACGAGCGTAAATATTTGGAAGAAATAATGAAGTTTATTGTGTAGCCTTCTGCGTTGGTATAGGGTAACATCTAAATAATTCACAAAACCGCTTTCCATCATCCCCGCAGCCATTATTTTTCTTTACTTAGCTTATGCTGCGTATTGAGAAACTGCAAAAGCAATATGGCCGTTTTACCGCCCTTGAAATAGAAGCATTTACCATTGAAGATGGTATTGTTTGGCTGCAGGGCGAAAACGGCAGTGGTAAAACCACCCTGCTTAAAACTATGGCGGGCCTGCTGCCTTTTAAGGGCGACATCATTTTAAACAACACTTACAGCATTATAAAACAACGCCAGAAGTATCTGCAACAGGTAAACTATGGCGAAACCGAGCCGTTGTACCCCGCCTTTTTAACCGGCAAGGAGCTGGTAAAACTATACTGCCATGCCAAAAAAGGCAATATAAAGCAGGCCGAAGACATGCTGGAACAACTGCATGTGTTTGAGGCGTACAACAAGCCTGTAGCCACCTACTCCAGCGGCATGGTAAAAAAGCTTAGCCTTACACTGGCCTTAATTGGCAACCCCGCCTGGGTGTTGCTGGATGAACCCCTTGTAGCGGTAGATGCCGCCTCGGTGGAAACGGTGTGCGCCATTATAAAGCGTATGCACCAGCAGCAGGGGGTATCTTTTTTAGTAACCTCGCACCAGGCGTTTTATGCAGGTCAGTTATCGTTTACTGCATCCCTGCTGGCAACGGGGCATACTATTAAAAACAATGCTGTATGAGGGTGGTACTGCCCATATTGCAAAAGGTGCTGGTAAATCATTTTTACCGGGTAAACACAGGTTTCTTACTGTTTATATTTTTTGTGCTGTTTGGTATGCCTGCCAACCTGTTGCAGTTTCACATGGCTATTATTCAGGCTATTATACAAAACCCAACCGGGCTGGCCGGGGGCATGCTACTATGGCTGCTGTACAACGTAAAGTGTATGGACTATGTTATAAAACAGTTGCGCAGCCCGCAGCAGCAGTTCCTGTTTTGTTTAAACCATCTTTCGCCCGGTGTGGGGTTGGCATACTGCTTATATGTACAGGCGCTTGTGTACATGCCGGTGCTGGCATACTCGCTTTTTGCGGCCGGGGTAGCGGTTAAAATGCACTTTTATTTAAGTGTGGTTGCCGTGCTGTTGTTTACAGCAGCGGTGCTGTTGGTGCCTGCGGCGGTTTATTTAAGGGTGCTGCAACGCCGCCCTTTGTTTAAAAGCCGCCTGTTATTGCCACAGGTAAATATAAGGTTGGGCAAGCCGCTGTTTATGCTGCCATTGTTTTATTTGCTGCAAAGCCGCAGGCAAATGCTGCTGGTAACAAAGGCATTTTCCCTTGGGTTGCTGTATGTGTTTTTGCAATTGTACCAGGGCGATCATTACGATATTCGGCCCCTGTTGCTCTGCTTTATGCTTGCCATTATTGCAAACAGCGCGGTGGTTTACCAGGTAAAAGCGTTTGAAAACAGTATTGCCTTCATCACCAAAAACTTTCCTTTATCCCTGGCGCGGCGGTTTGTTTACATGCTGGCCATGTACATCATGCTGATGTTGCCCGAGCTGCTGCTGGTTTGGAAAGGCTACCCCGTATTTTTTACCATGGCAGATTACCTGCAACTTTTGTTGCTTGCTGCCGGGCTGCTGAGCCTTTACCACGGCAGCCTGCTGACGGACGATATGGAAACCGACCCCTATTTCCGCATTGTGTTTGCCATACCCGCCATACTGTTTTTTGTAATACTGTATAACCCCGGTATTTTGCTGGAGTGCCTGTTGCTGGCAGTTTCCTGCGGGCTGTATACCTCCTACTACTATGGGTTTGAGAAAAAATACGATTAAAGGTTGTGGCATTGTGCCATCCGCTCAAATAGAGGGACACTAGGTAGATGTATCCATAAAATCAAAAACCACTTTTGCCAAATACCGGTTACAGGCATCATCTTCCCGGCCTGCCCTGTGCCGTAATAACCTCCATTGTTTAAAACCCATCAACAACGGTTAAACGAAATAAATTTGGCGCAGGCTGTACCGAAGGCCAATTTTAATACATTTGTCCACTCAATCTACATTAATCATGAAATTATTAGAAGGTAAAGTTTCCATAGTTACGGGTGCTGCGCGGGGCATAGGCGCAGCCATTGCATTAAAACTGGCAGAACACGGCAGCCATGTTGCGTTTACGTATGTAAGCGACAGCAGTGCCGAAAAAGCCGCCGCCCTTGAAGCACAATTGCTGGCCCTGGGTGTTAAAGCAAAAGCTTACCAGAGCAATGCGGGCGATTTTGCCCTGTGCGAAAGTTTTGTAAACAGCGTGGTAAAGGAGTTTGGCACCGTAGATATTTGTGTTAACAATGCAGGCATTAGTAAAGATAACCTTTTGCTGCGCCTTACAGAGCAGCAGTGGGACGATGTAATAGATACCAACCTTAAGAGCGTGTTTAACATGACCAAGCAGGTAATACGCCCCATGATGAAAGCCAAAGCGGGCAGCATTATTAACATGAGCAGCATTGTGGGCGTAAGCGGTAATGCAGGCCAGGCAAGTTATGCCGCCAGCAAAGCCGGTATACTGGGCTTTACAAAATCTGTGGCAAAGGAGCTGGGCAGCAGAAACATACGCTGTAATGCCATAGCACCGGGTTTTGTGGAAACGGATATGACACATTACCTTAAAGAAGGCACTGGTGCCGATGAGTTTTTAAAGAAAATTCCTTTGGGGCGTTTTGGCAGGGCAGAAGAAATTGCCGATACCACCTTGTTTTTAGCCAGCAGCCTTAGCAGCTATATTACCGGCCAGGTAATAAGTGCCTGCGGTGGTTTAAATATTTAATATAGCCTGGCCGCAGGCTGCAAACCGCATGGTGTATACAACAGGCATAGCTGCTGTTGTTTGTGCGCCGCCGGTTTGTAGCTTGCGGCTTGCTGTTTACGGCGGTTTTCGTTATATTTGATATTTTTGAAAACATAGCCTACTTATGATTTGGTACGAAAATGAAGTAAACAGGATTGAACAGGAAAAAAACAGGCTTTCTTACACGCCTAAAACCATATTTTACGGCAGTTCGTCCATGCGGTTATGGCGTAACCTGTACGAAGATTTTAAGGAGCTTGAACCGGTTAACCTCGGCTTTGGTGGCTCAACCCTGGCGGCATGTGTTTGGTTTTTCGACCGTGTGATGGATAACCTTCAGCCCGAACAAATAATTGTTTACGCCGGTGACAACGACCTGGGCGATGGCCGCAACCCCGAGGAAGTGTACATTTTTTTTGAACAGTTGCTGGTGTGTATACAGGAGGCCTTCCCCAATATCCCTTTTACCTACATCTCCATTAAGCCAAGCATACGGCGCAGGAATATTAAAGACCAGATTTGCTATACCAACCAGCTTATTAAAAATGTGATTGAAAAAAGCGGCCCCAATAATTATTTTCTGAATGTTTACGACAGCATGGTAGATGCATCTGGAAATCCATTACCCGACTTGTTTGATGCCGATGGCTTGCACCTCTCCCCCAAAGGGTACGCGCTTTGGAAGCATTTGTTGTTAACACATATTTCATCAAATGTTGAAGGCGTATTAACACACATGCAAAAATAAATAGGCATTTTACCCCCATTATAGTTAACCGATGAATAGAGAGTATCAAAAATGGTTCAGCCCTGTTTTAGGTAAGGAAATGGAGATGCTGATATTTGGTGACAGGGGCACGCCCGTACTGTTCTTTCCCACAAGAACAGCACGCTTTTTTGATTACGAAAACTGGAACATTGTTGCTGCTGTACAGGCCAAGGTTGAAGCTGGCCTGCTGCAGTTGTATTGTGTGGACAGCCTTGATATTGAAAGCTTTTATGCACAGGCACCTGCTATTGATAAAATAAAGCGGCACATTGAGTACGAGCAGTACATTTTAACAGAAGTAATCCCGTATATACGCACCAGAAACCGCAACACCTTAACCGTTGCAGGTTGCAGCTTTGGGGGCTAC
>CAZRDD010000463.1:0-4398 GCA_964598675.1 uncultured Parafilimonas sp. | reverse complement strand
CGATGAGTTTAGCAATGTAGCCTATTATAAAGGCTTTGTACGCCCCGATGAGTTATTGTTTACGCCGAAAGCAGATGTACTTGTGGTAACCTCTGCTGAGTTAAAAAAACGCAAGCAGCTTAACAACATTCCCACCTATGTCATACCCAACGGGGTTTACTTCAGCAATTTTTACAAGGCATTAAACCCTAAAAAAAACAATACGCCAAAAGTAGTAGGCTATGTAGGCAGTATTGATAACAGGCTTGATGCGGATATGCTTGAGAGTGTTATAGCTGCGCTGCCCGAAATATTGTTTAGGTTTATTGGCAAAATATTCGACCAGGCAGTGTTTTCACGCTTATCTAAACATAGCAACACCCAGTTTGTACCCCCTGTGCAAAGCGATAAAATACCCGAACTGATGAGCCAGTTGGATATTGGCATTATACCCTACGTTTGTAACAACTTAACGGCTGCCATTTATCCATTAAAAATTAACGAATACCTGGCCCTTGGCCTGCCGGTAATTATAACCCCTTTCGCCCCTATGGAGGAAGCCGAAAATGTTATACATACCGTAACAAATACTGCTGAATTTATAACAGCCATCAAAAAGAGCCTTACCGAAACAGGAGAATGCCAGGTACAGCAACGGATAAAAGTTGCAAAGACTGCTGACTGGCACACCAGGGCGGCTGATTTTTTAACAGTGCTTAAACCACATCTACCGCCGCATGATTAAAAAAATGGTTAGAAGCAATACAATGTGGTCCCTCGGCTCAAACGGCTTAACAGCCTTGCTGGGGTTTGTTAATATTGCAATGGTGGCAAGGCAGTACGACAATGGCGATAAGGTGCAGGCAGGCCAGTGGTTTTTGTTGCTTACGGTGTATACGATGCTGGAGATGCTGCGTACAGGCTGGGTGCAAACACCACTTGTAAGATATTTTGTAGTAGCAGAAACCAAAGAAGAACGCAGCAGGCTTATTGCTGCTGCCTGGCAAATTTTGTTACTTATTACGGCTATACTTGCAATATGCTTTGTACCTGTTTCATTGTTTATGAAAGGGGATGATAATAATGCTTTTTATCTCGCTAAAAAGATGACTCCCTGGTGGTTACTTTCAGCACTGCCTTACCAATATATGCAGTGGCAGTTACAGGCCACCAGCCAGTTTAAAAAATTGGCTGTTTCAAGGCTTTTTCAACCAGTGCTATTCACTATTTTGCTTGTTATTGAAAAATACAATCCATTCAATATTTTACAGTTGGCCGTTTACTATGCCATTATTATGGCGGCCTGCGGTTTATCAGGCTTCTTTTTTAAATGGCTTCACTGGGGTTCGTGGAAACTTGCCAGTGGCGCCGACCGCAAAAAACTTTCACATTACGGTAAGTTCAGCATGCTCACCATGATAACCTCAAGCCTGCTGCGCAGCTCCGACCAGTTTATTATTGGCAGCATGCTTGGTTCGGGCATGGTGGCATTGTATGCTGTACCACAAAAATTAATTGAGGTAATTGAGATACCAGTACGTTCATTTGCCTCCGTTGCTGTACCACAATCAACCAGTCTATGGCAACAAGGTAAGCTTGCTGAACTCCGCAAATTCTTTTACCGCCAAACAGGTTTACTTACACTTATCATCACCCCTATATTAGCAGTGCTTATCATCATCCCCTCCCCTGTGGTAAAATTGCTTGGTGGTGATAAATATTCAGGCGCATCTTTAATACTGCAATTGTTTTGCCTTTATGCGGCCACAATACCTTTAGACAGGTATTGCGGTGTATTGCTTGATGCAAGTGCCAGGCCTGCCAAAAACCTTATGAAAGTAATTGTAATGCTGGCGGCAAATATTGCCGGAGATTTTGCCGCTATATGGCTTGGCTTTGGCGTGTATGGCGTGGCAGCTTCCTCTTTATTAACCTTTTTAGTGGGGGTACTCATTGGTTGGGTACAGCTAAAAGATATATTGGGTACTTTTTCAGTAAAAAGTTTTTGGAATGATGGAATTAAGCCCAATATTGCGGCACTTACCCACAAATAATTGTATTATTACCTTTTAACAAGCAGGCTTTTTTTAAATAAAAGCAAGTGCTGTGCAATAATAAAACAGCCTTAAAAAAGGTTGGTTGATGCATGAACGGACGCACAAATATTAAACCTGGGGTGTTTATCATTTACCAAATGCTGCTGATAGCACTACTGGCAGCAGTGTTAAGTGTTATTATTGCAAAAGGTGGCATGGCTGGCATTGGCGGACTTATAGCTTTACCCATTGCCATTATTTTTGTAAGGGCAGTATTTAAAAACCCCCGTTTTGGCCTTTATACGGTTTTACATTATGGCTTTTTTTGTAACGGTATTACCCGCTATGTTGATGCACAGGTTGGCCTTGGCGTAGATGCTATTTTACTGCTTACACTACTTGCTGCTTTTAACAAGGGCAGCCACAGGCAAAACATCTATATAAAAAACCCGTTTACGTATGGCATGGCTTTATGGACCATGTATACCATATTTGAAATAGTAAACCCCGAAGCCCGTAGTTCCGCTGCTTGGTTTTTTGCTGTGAGGGGCACCTCATTGTACATGCTGCAAATCATTATTATTGCTAGTATGCTGATGAACGACCCAAAAGAGCTTGGGAAGTTTTTAAAAATCTGGATTATATGGTCAGTAATTGCCTGCTGCTGGGCCATGAAACAACTATACCTTGGCCTTAACGGCGCAGAACAACGCTGGATGGATGCAGGTGCCTACAAAACCCACCTTTTGTTTGGCAAGCTAAGGGCATTTTCATTTTACTCCGATGCTGGCCAGTTTGGTGCATCAATGGCGCATATACTGCTCATCTGTATAATCTTGGCAACCGGCCCTTTTGGCAAAGCCAAAAAACTAAAATACTGGGGCTTTGCAATCGTGTTCTTTTGGGGCATGGCTATATCCGGCACAAGGGGCGCTATGTTTGTACCACTAACGGGTATTATGCTTTTCCTGTTTCTAAGCAAAAACTTTAAAGTGCTTGCTTTAGGTGGCGGCATTATGGGTATTGCCTTTGGGCTGCTTAAATTTACAACGGTTGGTGCAGGCAACTACCAAATTGCCAGGATGCGCTCCGGCTTAGACCCCAACGACCCCTCGTTACAGGTGCGGCTGGAAAACCAGCGTAAACTGGCCGCCTATCTCGCCTCCCGCCCTTTAGGTGGCGGCATTGGCTCAGCAGGGTACTGGGGCACCAAATTTACACCTGGCACCTTTTTGGCAGAAACACCCACGGATAGCTGGTATGTGCGTATTTGGGTGGAGGCTGGTATTGTTGGCCTTTATGTACACCTGGCAATGGTTATAGGCTTTATAATAGCCGGTTGCTTAATGGTTTGGCGCATGAAAGACCCCGTTGCTCAAAAAATAGCCTCGGCACTTATCTGTGGTTTTTTTGGCATTGCTGCGGCCAGCTACGGCAACCAGGTAATGGGGCAAACACCTACTATAGTAACCACCTTTATTAGCCTGCCATTGGTTTTTTTAATATACCGGTGGGACAAAGCAGGCAAAACAATTGACCTTAAATATTTATAGTATGCAGCCATTAACTACAACACCCTGGGTATCAATCGTTACGGTTAATTATAATACCGCCGCTGTTACTATGGCCTTGCTAAACAGCCTGCGCAAGGTAACGTATGCAAATATGGAGGTTATAGTGGTTGATAATGCCTCAAAAGAAGACCCAGGCATTATTGCAACAGAATACCCTGAAGTAGTGCTGATAAGAAACAAAGAGAACCAGGGTTTTGCAGGCGGCAACAACAGGGGCATTGAAGCAGCAAAAGGAGACATCTTATTTTTGCTGAATAACGATACTGAAGTTGATGAGAAATTTTTAGAACCTGTTGTTTCATTGTTTACTACGGATACAACAATTGGCATTGTTAGTTCAAAGCTCATTTATTTTAACAGCGATAATATCATCCAGTATGCCGGTGGAGAACATTTAAACCCGCTAACGGGCAGGGGTAAATTTATTGGCACCGGCGAAAAAGACACAGGCCAGTACAATACAGCGCATGCAACTTCGCTGGCACACGGCGCAGCTATGGCTATTCACCGGCGCGTGTTTGATAAAATTGGTTTGTTGCCCGAAATGTATTTTTTATACTACGAAGAACTCGATTTTAGTGAACACGCTTTAAAAAGCGGGTTTACAATCTGGGTACAGCCACTTTCGGTAGTTTATCATAAGGAGTCTATGAGTGTTGGTAAGGACAGCCCAACAAAAGTGTATTACCAAAACCGCAACAGGCTGCTGTTTATCAGCCGTAATTCAACTGGTTTTAAGCGTATTATAAGCACCATTTTTTTTGTATGTGCAGCATTACCTGTAGCTTCAATCCGTTATATTTCAAAGG
>CAZRDD010000462.1:1478-4401 GCA_964598675.1 uncultured Parafilimonas sp. | reverse complement strand
GGTGCCATTAACATACCCGTTGACGAACTGCGCACCCGCCTTAACGAGCTGCCCGCCGGTAAAACCATTTACATTTATTGCCAGGTTGGCCTTAGGGGCTACCTGGCGCAACGCATATTGCTGCAAAACGGTTTTGCAAACGTGCATAACCTTGCCGGGGGCTTTAAGCTTTGGGCAGCCTGTATGGCGGAGGAGGGGGCTGGTGTATAACTGATTGTAATACAATAAATTAAATTTTTAGACCTGTTTTTTTGGTATAAAATCTTGAATTTTTGTAGTTATTTCCGGTAAAAACCTTTATATGCCTTAAAAATAATATTCCCTTGCTAAATCGGGAATTGATTTTTTGGTATAATTTAGCGCTGTAAAATAATTATAATAAACCCGGGAGTGAAAAGAACCCTGAAATTTGTTAATCCTGCTAACAATCCAGATTCTTTGCTTGCTCAATAGCTAAACCTTTAAATCTGTTCTTCACATGAAACGTTATTTACCCTTTTTTATTGCACTGGTGCTTTTGGGCAGTGCAAAGGCGCAGATTATTACCACCATTGCTGGTAATGGTGCTGCTGGTTACAATGGCGATGCTGTAGCTGCTACATCGGCATCGTTGTACTCCTCATACCAGGTTACAACCGACAAAAAAGGCAATGTTTACATTGCCGATTATGCTAACCACAGGGTTAGAAAAGTGGATTTAAATGGTATAATTACCACAATTGCAGGTAACGGTACAGGTGGTTACAGCGGGGATGGTGGTTTGGCAACTGCTGCTTCGTTGTATTACCCTGAAGGGGTGGCTGTAGATACCGCCGGTAACCTGTATATCTCCGACAATGGTAACAGTGTTATACGCAAGGTTACTCCCGCAGGCATTATCAGCACCATAGCAGGTATATACGTTGGTGGTTTTAGCGGTGATGGCGGACCAGCCACTTCTGCACAGTTATACAATCCAGGCGGGTTATGCCTTGATGCGGCAGGCAACCTGTACATTGCTGACATACATAATAACCGTGTTCGTAAAATAAGCAAAGCGGGTATTATTACCACAGTTGCAGGTAACGGGGGCGCAGGTTACACCGGCGATGGCGTGCAGGCTGTCTCTTCATCGTTAAGCAGCCCTAATGGCGTATTTGTAGATGCTGCGGGCAATATTTATATAGCGGATATTAACAACCACAGGGTTAGAAAAGTGAATACTTCGGGAGTTATAAGTACTGTTGCAGGTACGGGGGTATATGGTTATAATGGAGATGGCATTGCTGCAACTACAGCACAATTAAATGGCCCGGGCGGGGTGGTTTTAGATGCTGCTGGCAACCTGCTGATAACTGATTTTGGCAATAACCGTGTACGCAAAGTTGATGTTAATGGAATAATAACCACCATTGCGGGTACGGGAACTGCAGGTTTTGCAGGCGATGGCGGAAACCCAACAGCTGCACAACTGTATCACCCATTGCAGCTTGCCCTTGATTCATCTGGCAATATATATGTGTCCGACAGGGAAAATAACCGTGTTCGTAAAATCATCAACGCTGTACCAACCATCACATCATTCACCCCAACAAGCGCTGGTAATGGTTATACGGTTGTTATAAACGGTACAAATTTAACGGGCGCTATATCGGTTAGCTTTGGTGGTGTAGCTGCAAAATCGTTTACAGTTAACTCAGCTACAAAAATAACGGCTGTTGTAAGTACCGGTGCTTCAGGCAGTGTTTCGGTAACTACTACGGGCGGTACAGCAACTTTATCGGGCTTTTCATTTTGTGTTACACCAAGTGTAAAAATTGCCGCTAATGCAACTTCACCGGTGTGCGCTGGTACCAAAATAACCTTTACAGCTACGGCTGCCAACGGTGGCACCGCACCTGTTTACCAATGGTTTAAAAATGGCATTATTGTAGGGTCAAACAGCGTTACTTATACTGACAGTACCTTAAAAACAGGCGACACAGTATTGTGTAAACTAACAAGCAATGCCACGCCTTGTGTTACCGTAAGCACTGTAACCAGCAATAAGATATCGTTTACGGTAAATCCTCTTCTTACACCTTCTGTAAGCATTCTGGCCAATCCGGGTACTGAGGTTTGCGCTGGTGTAAAAGTTATTTTAACAGCAACGGCTGTAAACGGCGGCACAACACCGCATTATTTATGGAAGAAAAACGGTATTGCTGCTGGTAAAGATACCACTGCATATATTGATACCATTCCGGTAAACGGCGATTCTATATCTGTTACGCTTACAAGCAACGCTGCATGTTTAACCACAGGCCCTGTTAGCAGCAATGTGGTAAAAATTAAGGTAGATGCGCCAACGCCTGTAATTACCATTACTGCTAATAAAGACACAACTATTTGCAGCACAAACGCTGTTACCTTTACAGCAACGGTTAATCCTGTTTTCCTCTGGAGAAAATCTGGCGTGGTTGTTGGCAACAGCAGCAATACGTATAAAGACAGCACGCTTAAAAATGGCGATGTGGTGCAGTGCTTCCTTGTTAGCGCTACTTCTGCATGTAACGGTTCATCATCAAACATCATAAACAGCAACCAGCTTAAATTTAAAGTTAATACTGCCCCTGCGCAGCCGTCAGCCATCAGCGGGCCAACGGTGTTTGCAAAATCGCAGAAGGGTATGTACTTCTCAGTTACGCCTGTTGCTGGTGTTACTTATGCATGGACACTGCCCACCGGCGCTGTAATTGATTCTGGCCAGGGTACCAGTAAAATAAAAGTTAGCTGGGGTGCTGTTGGTGGTACAATTTCAGTGATTGCTATAAACAGTTGCGGCAGCTCGCCTGCACGTACACTTACTGTTGGGGTTACCGGGTTTACGGGTACAAACCCAGGTAAGGTGGTAGTGAATAATACGCTTAAATTATACCCTAACCCTGCTACCACAAACGCAACT
>CAZRDD010000462.1:0-1468 GCA_964598675.1 uncultured Parafilimonas sp. | reverse complement strand
AATACTGATGTTGCAGGTAAGTATGCAATTACCATTACTGATGCTAATAACAATATTGTTGATATTAAAACCGGTACAAGTGTAAAAGGTGATAATGTAATAAAATTAAACACCGCGCAATATGCAGCAGGCGTGTATTTTATAAGCATTATAGACAAACACAACGGCCAGCGTAATATTGAATTTGTAAAAGGCAACTAGCTTTTAGAAAGTGCGCCTTAACTATAACGTAAAACAGCCCGTAGCAATACGGGCTGTTTTACGTTATAGCATTATAACCACAATCTTAGTTACACCACGCCGCCCATGTAGGGGTCGCTGGTGCTGGGCTGGCCTGTTTCAACATGACCCGCAAAGGTTTGGCTAAAGCTGCTGCTCACTTGGGTGGTTACCGTAAAATCGTACCAGTGCTGGCTGTTTTGTAAATTGAGCAAAACGGTTGCTTTGGCCCCGTTGCTACCAGCGGCGGAAAGCGTTTTAACCTGCTGCATGGTTTTATAAGCATTATCGGTAATGGTAAGTGTTTGGCTGTGTGCATCAAGGTTGCTGAGGTGCAGCAGCAGGTTGCCCGTTGCCTGCCCATTGGCCCCCAACTGGTAAGTGCAGGTAATACTAATGGCAGGGCTGTTGGCATTGCCCGTAAAAGCACGGTAAAAGCCGTTGGGCCCATGTACGCCCAGGTGGTAGGCCGAATCCTCAAAATCATTTATCAGCCATTGGTCGGTCAGGGTGTCGCCACAGGTAACAGCATAATTAAAAACACGCATCAGTTCGCCCTGGTAGCGGCCCTGGGCATACACTATAAAAGGGCAACCGGCAGCGTGGGGGCCAAATAGGGTATTACCCGCCTCTAACGTAATGGCAACGGTGTTGGTGGCAGGGTTAATAATGGCATCGGCATACAGCTCGTAGGGCAGGGGGCAGGCGGGCCGGGTGCCTTTTTCCTGCCGGGGCATGTAGGGGCTGGTTTGCGGATTGGCGTTTAGCTGCGCTATTTCACCGGCGGTAAGGGCTTTGTAGCCATCGGGCAGTTTGCGGTATTGCGCATTGTGTATGCCCTGCATAAAAGCTTTGCGCTCCACAAAGTTGGGCAGCGCCACTTTAGTACCATCCCAGGGCCTGAAGGCAGCAGTCAGGTTGCCGCAAACAGCCCTGCGCCAGGCACTTATGTTATCCATCCTTATGGGTTTGCCGGTTTTGTGATGCAAAAAATGTTCAAGAAACTGGAGTATAGAGGTATGGTCGTACACCTGCGAGCATACATGGCCGCCCCGGCTCCACGGCGAGGCAATAATCAGCGGCACCCTGAAGCCCAGCCCGATAGATGTTTCGCGCGAGGTGGTTACAAACTCCACCTCCGGCACAATACCTGCCGATGTTTTGCCCGTATGCGGCTTGTAGGGGTTGGGTACTCCAAAGGGTGGTATATGGTCAAAATAGCCATCGTTTTCATCGTAACAGAGTATAA
>CAZRDD010000461.1:0-4423 GCA_964598675.1 uncultured Parafilimonas sp. | reverse complement strand
GAAAAAGTATGGGAAACAACGTTTGATACCGGTACCAATTTTATAGACGTGTATATTAATTACCTGCGCAAAAAGGTTGACCGGGATTTTACCGCAAAGCTCATTCATACCAAACCGGGGCTCGGCTTTATATTTAAACACGACCAGTAATGCAAATACGCACAAAGCTTACCCTGCTTTTTACATCGCTTGTTGCAGCACTGCTGCTGGTATTTGCCCTTACTATTTACCTTACTGCCGCTAAAACACGGGAGGATGAATATTATAAACGGCTTAAACAGCAGGGGGCCACAAAGGCTAACCTGTTGTTTGATGCAAAAGTTGCCCCAAACGTGCTGCAGTTAATTTACAAAAAAGCCCCCAATGCTTTGTACCAGGAGGAGGTGGCTATTTACAATACAGCCTTTAATCTGCTGTATCACGATGCCGTTGAAATAGATAAAGTGAAAGAAACCCACGGCATGATTGACAGCATTATAGCATTAAAAGAAATAACGTTCTACATAAAAAACGTACAGGTGGTGGGTTTTTTGTACACCTATAACAACAGGCAGTACGTTATAACTTCAGCTGCTGTTGATGGCCCGGGTTTTGCCAAGCTAACCAACCTGCGCAACACGCTTATTATTTGTTTCCTGCTTTCCATAGTGGCTATTTTTTTAGTAGGCAGATTTTTGGCAAAAAAATCGCTGCAGCCAGTTTCGTCAATGGTAGAGGAGGTGAAAAAAATAACGGCAACCAACCTCGACCTAAGGGTTGGTGAAGGTAACCGCAAAGATGAGATAGCCGCACTGGCTGTAACGTTTAATGAAATGCTGAACAGGCTTGAAAATTCATTTGATGCACAAAAACACTTTGTTTCCAACATCTCGCACGAGCTGCGTACACCGCTAACGGCAATGCTGGCCGAAATGCAGCTTATACTGCAAAAGGAAAGAAGCAACGCAGAATACAGGCATGCTGTAAGCCATATTGTTTACGACACGCAAAAACTAATACGCCTGTCTAACAGCCTGCTTAACCTTGCAAAAGCCAGTTACGACCAAACAGAAATAACCTTTAAACCGGTGCGCATTGATGAGATATTGCTGGACGCAAGAAACGATGTACTGCACAACCAGCCGGGTTATAAAATAGATATTATTTTTGAGTACGAAACAGACGATGACCGCTTTGTATTGATAAACGGCAACGAGTATTTGTTAAAAGTGGCTTTTATAAACCTTTTAGAAAACGGTTGCAAGTTTTCGGGCAACCATCAGTCAATTGTTTCTATCTCGTACAACAGCCACCATGCCATACTTGCCTTTACCGACAAAGGCATAGGCATAGGTAAAGAAGAACTGCAAAATATATTTACTCCGTTTTACAGGGGGGCAAATAAAAAATTTACCGATGGCAATGGTATAGGGCTTTTTCTAACACAAAAAATCATCACACTGCATAACGGAAGCATATCCGCTGTGTCTGAAAAAGGGGAGGGAACAACCTTTACCGTTACCCTTAGCCATTTGTAAGCTGTACTCCTCTCTAATAATTTTCTAATAACATTCTAAAACACCTCTAACAGCCCCTTCTGCGGGGCCGTTTTAGTTTTGCCGCAGGTTAAAAGCATTTACGGCCTTTAGCATTTATCTATTTATTTAAACATCAACTAAAACAGGCGCCGTGGCTACATTAGTAAATAAACACATTAAAAAGCAGCTGCCATTTCCGCAGGACGGGAATGGAATGAACCAGTCAGCTGCCGTAAGGCTTAAGAACGCCAGCAAGAGCGACAATGTTACATGCCTGGATATGCTAGGCTCCAGTGCCGGAGGGCTGAATGAAGAACAACTGGAAGAAAAACTTAAAACATTTGGGCTTAACGAAGTTCATCACGAAAAAGCGCCTTCGTGGGCAAAGCAGCTTTTAGCGGCATTTATTAATCCATTTATTGGCATCCTTCTTATTATAGCCCTCATTTCGTTTGTGTTGGATATATGGCTTGCTGCACCCGGCGATGCCGACTACAAAACCGTAACAATGGTGGTGATTATGGTTATGGTTAGTGCCCTGCTGCGCTTTTTTCAGGAATACCGCAGTAACAGGGCCGCCGACCAGTTAAAGAGCATGGTAAAAACCACTGCAACGGTGTTAAGGCTGGCCCCATTGCGGTTTTCCGTAAAAAAAGAAGTGGATATTAAAGGGATTGTGCCGGGCGATATTATCCTGCTTTCGGCTGGCGACATGATACCCGGCGACTGCCGCATACTGCAGTCTAAAGACCTGTTTGTGAGCCAGGCCATGCTTACGGGCGAATCTATGCCGGTTGAAAAAAGAAGCCTGCCCATGCGCGATGCAGAGGAACGGTCGCCCCTGGAGCTGGATAACATCTGTTACATGGGCACCAATGTGGTAAGCGGTTCTGCCACTGCCATTATTGTAACTACGGGCAACCAAACTTATTTTGGCTCGCTAAGCAAATCTATCGTGGGTAAACGTGCCGAAACCAGTTTTGATAAAGGGGTTAATAAGGTAAGCTACCTGCTTATAAAATTTATGCTGGTAATGGTGCCGCTTATCTTTCTTATAAACGGCATATTAAAACACAATTGGTGGGATGCATTACTGTTTGCCATAGCCGTAGCCGTTGGCCTTACCCCCGAGATGCTGCCTATGATTGTAACAGCCAACCTTGCCAAAGGTGCAGTAAATATGAGCAAGCGCAAGGTGATTGTAAAGCGCCTTAACGCAATACAAAATATTGGTGCGATGGATGTATTGTGTACCGACAAAACCGGTACGCTTACCATGGATAAAATAGTGTTGCAAAGGCACCTGAATATTTTTGGCAACGATGACGAAGAAGTGCTTAAATGGGCCTACCTCAACAGCTTTCATCAAACAGGGCTTAAAAACCTGCTGGATGTTGCCGTGCTGGACCATGCAGAGCTGCACGATTATCTTAAAGTGGAAGAATATTTTATAAAGGTTGATGAGATACCTTTTGACTTTGAGCGCAGGCGTATGAGTGTGATACTGCAGCAGCGTAATGGAAGGCACCTGCTTATTTGCAAGGGGGCGGTGGAAGAAATGCTGGGGCTATGCAGCCATGCATTAAACCCCGGCGAAAACAGGCAGCTGCACATGGAAAGTGATGCAGTGATACCCATTGATGTAAAAGTGCGCAATGCTATTTTAAGCACATCGCGAAAATTAAACGAGGAGGGCTTGAGGGTATTGCTGGTGGCCATAAAAGAATTTGACGACAGGGCATTAACCTACTCAGTAGAGGACGAAAAAAACATGTTGCTCACCGGCTTCATCGGTTTTCTTGACCCCGCCAAACCATCTGCCCAATCATCTATTGAGGCGCTGCAAAAGCTGGGTGTATCGGTTAAAGTATTAACGGGGGATAATGAAATTGTAACCAAAAAAATATGCCGCGATGTAGGCATACCCATTAGCAAAGTATTACTGGGCGGCGACCTGGAAAAAATGAGTGATACAGAATTGCAGCAACAGATAGATGATGTTTCCATACTGGCAAAGCTTAGCCCTGTTCAAAAATCGAGGGTGGTAAAGCTGCTGCAGGCCAAAGGGCACACTGTTGGTTTTATGGGCGATGGCATTAACGATGCAGCTGCACTAAGAGATGCGGATGTAGGTATAAGCGTAGATACAGCCGTGGATATTGCCAAGGAAAGTGCGGATATTATTCTGCTGGAAAAAGACCTGATGGTACTGCGCAAAGGCGTTATATATGGCCGCCGAACTTTTGGCAATATTATAAAATACATAAAGATGACTGCCAGCAGCAATTTTGGTAACATGTTCAGCATGCTGGGTGCAAGTGCATTTATGCCTTTTTTACCAATGCTGCCGGTGCAGATACTGGTACAAAACCTGCTGTACGATATATCTCAAACATCAATACCGTGGGACAGCATGGATAAAGATTTTTTAACCGAACCTAAAAAATGGGATGCGGGTGGCATAAGCAGGTTTATGATTTTCATTGGCCCCATCAGTTCTATATTCGATTATGCAACCTTTGCCGTTATGTGGTTTGTGTTTAAAGCCAATACTGTTGAACACCAAAGCCTTTTTCAAAGTGGCTGGTTTATTGAAGGGTTGCTTTCTCAAACCCTTATAGTACACATGATACGCACCCAAAAAATACCTTTTATACAAAGCTGGGCAACCGCCCCCGTACTCGCACTAACATCCGCCATTATGCTTATTGGTATATGCATTCCGTTTTCACCTTTTGCTGTTGCACTAAAGCTGCAGCCATTACCGCTAAGCTACTTTCCCTGGCTAACAGGCATATTAACCAGCTACTGCCTGCTAACACAACTGGTTAAAAACTGGTTTATTAAAAAATTTAAACAGTGGCTATGACAAAAAAAAGCGTACGGTGGATGATTACAATTATACT
>CAZRDD010000460.1:0-4430 GCA_964598675.1 uncultured Parafilimonas sp. | reverse complement strand
GTTTCTTCTCTGCAAATACATGTTAATTATGATTTTGAGATTTTGAAATAATTCGATTTATCGCACTTTTACCTATGGCTGATTTTGAGGTTGTAGAATTTTTATCAAGCTAAGTGCCTCAAAATCAATAAGGCTTACTTCACCCACATGCCCATTGCCGGGGGTGTAAGCATGCCTGCCATAGTTTGTATTCCTCGCTTCCTGTCTCCGGGGTGTAATCGTATTCCCAGCGGGCCCTTGGCGGTAAACTCATCAGTATGCTTTCGGTGCGGCCGTTGGTTTTTAAACCAAACAGGGTACCCCTGTCGTGTACCAGGTTAAACTCCACGTAACGGCCACGGCGTATTTCCTGCCAGGCAATTTGCTTTTCGGTGTAAGGGGTGTCTTTTCGCTTATTAACAATGGGCAGGTATGCATTAAGAAAAGCGTTGCCATTTGCCTGCTGAAAAGCCATCAGGTTTTCAGCTTCATCATCACTTTTGGGCCGCAGGTGGTCGTAAAACACGCCACCAATGCCGCGCATTTCGTTATTGCGGTGGGTGTTGGTAAAATATTCATCACACCATTTTTTATACTGCGGGTACAAATCTTCGCCAAAAGGCTGGATGGTGTTTTTTAAGGTTTCGTGAAAATGCACTACATCATCCTCAAAAAGATAATAAGGGGTAAGGTCGGTGCCGCCGCCAAACCAGCGGTCGGTAACATTGCCTTCGGTATCGTACAACTCAAAATAACGCCAGTTGGCATGCACCGTTGGTACATAAGGGTTAAGCGGGTGTATTACCAGTGAAAGGCCGCAGGCAAACCAGTGGTCGCCCTCCAGTTTAAGTTGTTTGCGCATGGTATCGGTAACCGCGCCAAACACTACGGAGGTGTTTACGCCCCCTTTTTCAAACACATTGCCTTTTGCAATTACTTTAGTTATGCCGCCGCCACCTTCGCCACCAGGGTTTCTCTGCCATTCATCCGTTCTAAAAACGGCTTTTCCATCAGTATCTTCCAGGCCCTTGCAAATGCGCAACTGCAGCCCATGAATATACTCTATCCACCGTTGCCTGAACGGCGTTGTTGCTTTTGTATAAAACGGATCATCAATATCCATTACCACAAGTATTATTTCAACAAATCAATTTTTAAACGGCAGCATAATGCCTGCGGGCTATGCCTCCTTTACGGCATCAACAAACGCCCGTGCATGGTCAACCGGTACATTTGGCAGTATGCCATGCCCCAGGTTGGCTATGTGCCTGCCCGGCCCAAAAGCGGCAAGCATATTTTTTACTTCTGCCTTAATAACCGGTATAGGCGACAGCAGCTTGGCTGGGTCAAAATTACCCTGCAGTGTAACGTTATTGCCAGCAAACTGCCTGGCAAGCTGCGGTTTTATACACCAGTCAATACCAAGCCCATGTGCACCGGTAGCAGCCATGCTTTCTAAGGAATGCCATGCCCCTTTAGCAAAAATTATGGTAGGTACCTCATCCTTAAGCGCCGCCACTATTTGCCTGATGTAACGCAGCGAAATATTTTCAAAATCATCTGGCCCAAGCAAACCGCCCCAGCTATCAAATATCTGAATAACATCTGCACCCGCTTTTACCTGGCCTTTTAAATAGGCAATGGTTGTATCAGTAATCATTTGCAGCAACCTGTGCGCAAGCTCGGGTTGGGTATAGCAGAATATTTTAGCCTCATCAAAAGTTTTAGAGCCTTTGCCCTGTACCATGTAACAAAGCAGTGTCCAGGGTGCGCCGGCAAAACCTATCAAGGGTACACGGCCGTTGAGTTCCTGTTTTATAAGCTTAATGGCATCAAACACATAGCCAAGTGTTTCATCAGCATCAGGCACCCGTATACGGTTGAAATCTGCTGCTGTTTTAATTGGGTCGGGCAATACCGGCCCCCTGCTTTCAATCAACTGCACTTCCAGCCCCATGGCTTGTGGCACTACCAGTATATCACTAAACAAAATAGCGGCATCCACACCTACTATATCAACTGGTTGTATGGTTATTTCAGCAGCCAGGGCTGGTGTTTGGCAGCGCTCAAAAAAACCGTATTTCTCTCTCAAAACCATGTATTCAGGTAAATACCGGCCCGCCTGGCGCATCATCCAAACCGGGGTACGTTCTGTGCTTTCGCCACGCAGTGTTCTTAATATCAAATCATTTTTCAGGCTCATAGTATGTTTAGTGTTTGCCAAAAATGGTATCCATTTTTATTGTTATGTTAGGGTAGCAAGCGCATCATGCTTTTTGATTATCGCCTGCCCCAAAATATTCCATCACTTTATCAACCATATTCTCCTGGCCAGGCCATTCGCTGGTAATAACCTTATTGGTGCAATACGATTGTATGGTGGCTGTTGTTGTTTTGCCTATTGAAAACAAGACGGTGCTTGTACGTATTGTATTGGATGAGAAAAAACTGTGGGCCGCAGTGGGGCTAAAAAACATGATACCATCAAAATCTTCTTCTACATCGTGCGGGGTTTGCAGCGTGTGGTATGCTATTACCTCCTGTACCTTTATATTATTGGCCCTTAACGTTTCGGGTAAATCGTCAAGCCGCTGGTTGCCGCAAAAGAAGAGCACTTCCGGTATTGTACCCGTTTCTATTATTTTTCTGGCCAGTGCAGAAGCGTTTTTTGCCGTTACAGTAATGTTTTCTTCGCCAAAATACCTGCTCACCGCTTCCCTTGTGGCGCCACCAATGCAGCATATTTTCCAGGCTGTTTTGGTGGTAATACCTGCAGCAACACTTTCCACCGAATACTGGCTGGTAAAAGCCACCTCTGCATTTTTTAAGGCCAGGCTTGCTAAATGCTCTTTAAAAGCGGTTGTTTGCAGTTTTTGTATTTCAATAAATGGCAGAACGGTAATATAGATGCCTTTTTCTGCCGCTTTTGAAATAAGCAACTGGTCAACCGGCCTGGTACAGAGTATACGGATGTTACTGTGCTGCATTGCGTATAGTTTCTGCAATATTAGCGCCTCCGTTGCTTAAAACCTCGTTTGCACATTGTATACCCCAGCTAAACTCGCTGAAATTATCTTTTGCCCAAACCGATGCATCTTTATCAAGTAAAAAACTGTTTTCTACAGAAACTTTCTCCTTTCCGTCCAGCGATAAAATGCTGCCCCTAAAATGCAATACATCTTCTGTTATCTCTGCCAGGGCACTAATGGGGGTGGAGCATCCACCCATCAGGGTTTTTAAAAAGTCGCGCTCCATCCTGGTACAAAGCGCTGTGGCGGCGTCGTTTAAAATGCTGCACATTTCGCGGGCGGCATCATCCCCTTCCCGGCAAACCACCATAATGGCACCTTGTGCAGGTGCAGGCAGCATCCAGTTAAGTTCAATGCTGTTTTTTGGGCGCACATTAATACGTTCCACCCCGGCGGCAGCAAATACGGCACCATCCCATAGGCTTTCTTCAACTTTGCGCAGCCTGGTGTTTACGTTACCGCGCAGGTTTTCAATAACAGTATTGGGGTAGCGGTTAAGCCACTGCGCCTTGCGGCGTATGCTGCTGGTGGCAATGGTAATACTACCAATCCCCTCTGCTGAAGCTGGCAGAAAAGCTTCATCTTCCAACTTTAGCCTTTCTACAATGGCTTCATCTTTATATACAAAAATATCCCTGTACGATGCCCGTTTCAGCACTGCTGCCTGCTGTATACCCTGTGCAAGCTGGGTGGGTACATCCTTCATGGAGTGTACGGCAATATCTATGCGTTTGCTCAACAATGCGGCATCAAGTGTTTTGGTAAACACGCCCTGCACATTCATGGCATAAAGCGGTGTAACAAGGTCAATATCGCCATCGCTTTTTATTAGTACCAGTTCGGCCTCAATATTATGCTTTGCCAGTTCATCCTTAACAAAGGTTGCCTGCCAAACAGCCAACTGGCTATCGCGTGTGCCTATTTTTAATACATTGCCCATAAAAAATTACGAAGTTGTATTTGCTAAGTTAGCGGCCAAAAAGCGTAATGTAATGGCGCTTAGCCTGCAAGTTGTGCCAAACCGCTTATTGTTAGTTAAGCCTGCCGGTTATATAATCGTTTATGGCTTCAATAAAATGGCAGCCTGGCTGGCGCTGTTGCTGCATTTTAACCGCCATATTGGTAATTATTTTTTGAATATTGCCCTGCTGGCTGTAAACAGGTACAGAGGTATTTGCGTAAACTGACTGGTACAATGCGCAGTTGTGCATATTGCTCAGTTTTTCCTTTACGGCTTTAAGCACGGGTACATTTCTGCGCATGCCATGCCAGGCGTTAAACTCCGCAATATGCTCGTTGATAATAGCCTTAGCCTTAGGCACTTCGGCTACACGCTTTTGCAGTGTTATATCGTTAATGGCAGAAAGCCCGTCCACATTTACCAGTGTTATTTGAGGCAGTTCTGCGCAGGCTGGTTCAATA
>CAZRDD010000459.1:0-4434 GCA_964598675.1 uncultured Parafilimonas sp. | reverse complement strand
GGCAGCCAGCCGGCGTATGCGCCAGGCCAAAAACACATCCCCGGTATGCAGCTTCATTTTGCCGAACAATGTAGCAAATATTTTAGATAACTTTTGCGGCTCGCCCGTGGCGGCCTGCAAAATATCCTTATCATAATAACCAGCTTCGCGGCCTGTAATCTTCTTGCCCCCTTCCAGCACACGCACGGTTGCATTTTCGGCACACAGTTTTTTCCACTCATCGGGGTCAATTTCAAACTCGCTCAACGTTATGGTACGGGCAAGCCTTTTAGCCTTAATTATTTCTTTGGGCAGTATTTCAAAAAGATTAACGGGATAAAATAACCCTCCCTTATCATTAATAAAGGGCAGGTTATTAAGGTACAGCACAAACACCCTGCCCTGGTAAGCTTTTAGCTGGGGCATAAGCCAATAGTAACCGCATACATCATGCGCATTTTGCGCCATCCATATCCACACCACCTCGTTGCTGTCCTCATCCAGCTTCCTTAGCAGACTGTGTACCGTTAATTTATCATCAGTCAAATTTACTGCATCGGTATAGGGTGAAAACTCCAGCACCTCTTTCCACCAATCGCGGCGCTGCTGGTAGCCTTCGGTCTCGTATATATCAGCAATGGGGCCAACGGCCAACTCATCCTTAATTTCAATAATATCGCCCTGCAAACTGGCATCAAGCTCAATTGCCTTTTGCAAAACCTCAATATCGGCTGATTGAAAAACTATATGAACCATGGTTAATTAATAATTAGTAATTAATAATTAATAATTGGGACGCGGTTTTTAACCGTTTACCAATATTTCAACATTGTAAACGCGATTCGATAAAAGAGACGCTTCTTTGAATCTCCATTGGTAAAGATTTTTTGGGAAGAGTTGATGGCTTATAATTTGAATGTTGCTTATAATTACCAAACGAAAAAAACTCTCCCTTTGATTCTTATGTTTTAAGGCTATCTTTTGAAGAGTTGATAATAGCTGTTAATATCTTTAAAATCTCTTCACAATCTGCAATAAGCGATACCGCTATTTTAGTTTCAAGAAAACCAGATTCTTTTAGCAGCCTTAACCAATACCTTGTTTCCCTGGCTTCTCGATAGGCAATTTCCAGTTTATGAATAAAATCTTTTCTTGATGAACCACCTAAAGCTTCTTCTACATTTGCACCAACAGATGTGCCGCTGTTTAAAATTTGTGTACACAACCCTCTGTCAATTTTCTTTTCTCTCAAATACAAAAACAATTTAATAATTCTGAGGCCAAACTTAAAAGTCTTATCGGCTATTATGTTCTGCTCTTTCATTAATTGTTAATTGTATTTGCTTTATTTCAAATTGAAGGTTTTTTATAACTCCTATCAAAGCTAACATGGCTATAGGTTTTAGCCAACAACGCCAAAACCCATACGCTTATTCTAACCCATCTTTGAAATAATTATTAATTACTAATTATTAATTATTAATTAAACTACTTCGTCAACCAAATCCAGCTCCACCTTAAGGTTGGCTATAATAAACTCCTGGCGCTCCATGGTATTTTTACCCATAAAGTATTCAAGCAGGTTTTGTATATGGTCGCCCTGCTCAAGTATTACCGGCTGCAGGCGTATGTCGTTGCCAATAAATTTACCAAACTCATCGGGGCTAATTTCGCCAAGCCCTTTAAAGCGGGTTATCTCCGGTTTGCTGCCTAATTTTTTAACCGCTGCCTGCTTCTCGGTTTCATCGTAGCAATAAATAGTTTCCTGTTTGTTACGCACCCGGAACAAAGGCGTTTCCAGTATAAACACATGGTTTTGCTTCACCAGATCAGGAAAAAACTGCAGAAAGAAGGTCATCAGCAGCAGGCGTATGTGCATACCATCCACATCGGCATCGGTAGCAAAAACAATGTTATTGTACCGCAGCCCTTCCAGCCCTTCCTCTATGTTTAGGGCATGCTGCAGCAGGTTAAACTCCTCGTTTTCGTACACCACTTTCTTGGTAAGGCCATAACAGTTAAGCGGCTTACCCCGCAGGCTGAACACCGCCTGGGTTTCCACATTGCGGCTTTTGGTAATACTACCGCTGGCACTGTCGCCCTCGGTTATAAAAATGGTACTGTTTTTTTGCTTTTCTATAATGGCATCCTTGTCTTTACCAGTTACTTCTTCGTTGTAATGGTAGCGGCAATCGCGCAGTTTTTTATTGTGCAGGTTTGCTTTTTTAGCCCGCTCGTTGGCTAACTTTTTAATACCTGCCAGTTCTTTACGTTCCCGCTCGCTTTGCTCAATCCTTCGTTTTATAGCATCGGCTGTTTGCGGGTTTCGGTGTAAAAAGTTATTGAGGTCTTTGGCCAAAAAGTCGTTTACAAAGTTCTTCATGCTGGGGCCGTCTTCCGCAACGTTCTGGCTGCCCAGTTTTGTTTTGGTCTGGCTTTCAAACACGGGCTCCTGCACGCGCACGGCAATGGCGGCGGCTATACTTTGGCGTATATCGGCAGCTTCATAATCTTTTTTATAAAAATCGCGGATGGTTTTTACAAATGCCTCCCTGAAAGCCTGCTGGTGTGTACCGCCCTGGGTGGTGTACTGCCCGTTTACAAAGGAGAAGATATCCTCGCCATAATCGTTGTTATGGGCTATGGCCACCTCAATATCCTCCCCCTTTAAATGGATGATGGGGTAGCGCAGTTCGTCCTCATTGGTTTTGCGGCTCAACAGGTCTAACAGGCCATTTTTGCTTACATATTTTTTGCCGTTAAAGTAGATTACCAGTCCTGCGTTAAGGTAACAATAATTCCATAACAGGTTATCCAGGTACTCGTGTATAAAATGAAAATTGCGAAAAACGCCATCGTCGGGTATAAAAGTAACCATCGTGCCATTGGCCTCACTGGTGGCGGTTTCCTTATGCTCTTTTACCAGCACGCCTTTTTCAAACTCGGCTGTTTTGGTGCGGCCTTCCCTAAAACTTTCCACCTTAAAATAGTGGCTAAGGGCATTTACGGCCTTTGTACCCACACCGTTTAAGCCCACGCTTTTTTGAAAAGCCTTACTGTCGTACTTGGCACCGGTGTTTATTTTGCTTACCACATCCACCACCTTACCCAGCGGAATACCACGGCCATGGTCGCGCACAGTAACCGTTTTGCCCTCAATGGTTATTTCAATGGTTTTGCCGTACCCCATCATGTGTTCATCCACGCAGTTATCCATCACCTCTTTTATCAGCACATAAATGCCATCATCGGGCGCGGAGCCATCCCCCAGCTTACCAATATACATACCGGGGCGCAGGCGTATGTGTTCCCTCCAGTCCAGGCTTTTAATACTGTCCTCGTTATATTCATACAAATTCTTGTCTTTCGCTTCCGCCATAGTCAATAATTTTTCACTGTAAGCACAAAATACCTGCAAATTTAATTGTTTTAAAGTTTGCCGCTTACTGCTTTTGCACAAAATTTTAGCATGTGGATAAAACAGCCCGCCTTTGGGCTTTATACACAAAAAATAAAAATCAATTTATCCACCAATATACTAAAATATGTAGCGTTTTATTACTTTTGGCGGATTAAGCACAACTGTATTAAAAGCAACACACAAGCAAAGGGCTTTTACAAACAATGGCAAAAGAAAAGAAGGAAATAGACCTTACCAACGAAAGTGGCGTACAGGGCCAGTACCGTAACTGGTTTCTGGACTATGCATCGTACGTTATACTGGAGCGCGCCGTGCCCGCTATTGAAGACGGCCTTAAACCGGTGCAGCGCCGTATACTCCACTCCATGAAGGAAATGGACGATGGCCGTTTTAACAAAGTGGCCAATATTATAGGCCAAAGCATGCAGTACCACCCCCATGGCGATGCCAGTATTGGCGAAGCCCTGGTAAACATGGGCCAGAAAGACCTGCTGGTTGAAACGCAGGGTAACTGGGGCGATGTGCGCACGGGCGATGATGCTGCGGCACCCAGATATATTGAGGCACGCCTGTCTAAACTGGCGCTCGAAATTGCTTTTAATGCCAAAACCACCGAGTGGCAGCTTAGTTACGATGGCCGTAAAAACGAGCCCGTAACCCTGCCCATGAAGTTTCCGTTGCTGCTGGCACAGGGCGGCGAGGGTATTGCCGTGGGCCTATCCACCAAACTGCTGCCGCATAATTTTAATGAGTTGTGCGAGGCTTCCATAAAATACCTGCGCGGCAAACCTTTTGAACTGTTCCCCGATTTTCAAACCGGCGGCATGGTAGATGTTACCAACTACAACCAGGGCAAACGCGGCGGCAAAGTAAGGGTGCGTTGTTACATTGAAGAACTGGATAAAAAAAGCCTGGTAATACGCGATGTGCCTTTTGGCGTAACGGTATCTACGCTGTGCGAAAGCATTGTAAAAGCCAATGACCAGGGCAAAATAAAAATTAAAAAAGTATCGGAATATACCAGCAAAAATGTA
>CAZRDD010000458.1:0-4448 GCA_964598675.1 uncultured Parafilimonas sp. | reverse complement strand
TGATGCAAAAAGAAACAAAAAAATCAAGGCAAACGCGAAGCTCCGCCGCTTTGCCGGGCCAACACCTCCTGTTACTTCGCTGCGCGATCTTTATTTTTTATTTTCTTGCGTGATACGTTGGTATCAACAGATTTGTGTTCGAGCTGCTGGCAGTTGCGCAGTTTCATCTATCCCTAAACTCCCGTTTCAGGTTAGCTTATAGGCTGGCTTTGGTTATTGCAGTGTTCCAGTTCGTGTAGCTGGCTGCTTAGAGCTATAAGGTTTCTGAAAACCTTTTAGGCCTTTCTTATTTTTATCTTATACATCAAAAAATCTCTTCTATCAATACAATCAGAAGAATCAGATAAATCAGTGGTCCATTTTCAAATTGTGTAGTTGCACTTTATATCGTGCTTCCAACACTACAAACCTCAAACTAAAGACTACAAACCAAACATGCCGCCCCTACGGGGCTTTATGAGATGGTGCGTATCGGTTGCTACTAACATTTCGGCCCGATGGGCCTTTTATTTCATCGTACATCTTCCATCAGTTCAATCATAAAAATCACATAAATCTGTGGTCAAAATCTACGTCAAAGTCAGCGGTCAAAATCAGGATACAACAAATACTTCTTGCGTATTTTTTTAAACGCCTCCAGCTTAGGTTGCCAGCTTTGGCGTATTTCGGCCTCGGTTTCGCCTGCTATCAATTGCTGCATTAAAGTGCTGTCGCCGCTTAGCTTGTTAAAGTAATAGTCCTGCGGCAGGCGGCTTTTGGGCTTAATAAAAAAACTGTCTTTATTGTTAAACATGGTGTAGGCCTGTATCAGCCAATGCAGGTCAATGCGGGCGGGGGCGGTAAGTGCGGTAAGGTTCCAGCCATAGCATAGCTGGTCTTTAAGTTTAGGCTCTTTGCCCCAGGGGGTGGCGTGAGGGGTAAAGGCAAAAAGTGTATCGGGCAGGCTGGGGTGGCCAAAAATTTGAAAAGGGTGGCTGGTACCCCGCCCTTCAGACAGGTTGGTGCCTTCAAAAAAACACGTAGAAGTGTACCAGTACACGCTGCCCATATCGGCCAGGTTAGGGCTGGGCATTACCGGCAACTGGTAGCGGCTTTTATGGGTATAGTTTTTACAGGGTATTACCTGCAGCTTAAAGTTGGTGTGCTTTTCTTCAAAGCCAAGTAGTTGCCCCATGGTAAGCTGCTTGTTTTCCTTACGTATTAAGCGCCAGGGCAGCCACTCCTCGCCCAGCAACATTTGGGCATACTCGCCAATGGTCATGCCATACACAACGGGTACGGGCTGCATGCCCACAAAACTTTTATACGCACTGTCCAGCACGGGGCCATCCACATAAAAACCGTTAGGGTTGGGGCGGTCTAACACCACCAGGGGCAAGTTGTACTGTATGGCGCTTTCCATAAAATACTGAAGGGATGATATGTAGGTGTAAAACCGGGTACCCACATCCTGTATATCAAACACCAGTATATCCACATCCTCCAGGTCGGCACCGGTGGGCTTTAGTTTTTTGCCGTACAGCGATACTACTTTAACCCCGGTAAGCGTATCTATATAAGTACCTACCGTTTCGCCAGCATCGGCATTGCCCCTAAAACCATGCTCGGGGCCAAATATTTTGCTTATTTTAATACCCAGTTTCTGCAGCGTGTCAACCAGGTGGGTATGCCCCACCATGGAGGTAATATTGGCAAACACCCCTACCCTTTTGCCTTTAAGCAGGGGCAGGTAATCGGCAAGTTGGTACGCCCCGGGCAATATGGGCAACGGCGGTTTTACAGTGGCGGATGAATGTTTTTTTTCAACCTTTTTTTGGGCGGTTAGCGGGTGGTAACAATACAGTACAGTTATTAACAGGAGCAGTTTCTTCATGCCGGAACAGTTATTCGGCGGAAAGTTAACTAAAAATAATTGTGCAAAAAACCGAATAGCCTTACCTTGCCGCAGGTTTGCCGGTTAAAGCAATAACAGACTGTATTTGATTGATGGTGAAGTTTAGGGATGCTGCTGCTATTGCAGTAAAACAGGCATAAAACATAATTTTTGCTGTTTTCATCCTCTTTTTTGCCCCTGTTTAAGTTCAGCATTTTTTCTGCATTGGCTAACCATAACACAAACACTTATTTTAAAATTTTTTGCAATGAGCGAAGTAAAAAACGGTGATAAAATAAAAGTACATTATCACGGCCGCCTGGAAGACGGTACTACATTTGACAGCAGCGAAGGCCGCGAACCCCTTGAGTTTGAAGTGGGCAGCGGGCAGGTAATACCCGGTTTTGACAATGGCGTACTGGGTATGAAAACCGGCGAAAAAAGAACTGTTACCATTGCTGTGGAAGATGCCTACGGCCCGGTACAGGAAGATATGTTTATGGAGTTTCCTATAGACCGCTTTCCGGCAGATATGAAGCCCGAAGTTGGCATGTCGCTTAACATGAGCAATGGAAGCGGACAAACCATGCCCGTAGTAATTGCCGAAGTGCAGGATACCGTGGTGATACTGGATGCCAACCACCCACTTGCTGGCGAGCCGCTGATATTTGATATTGAACTGGTTGAAATTGCTGGCAAAAAGCCACTGATTATATCGCCTTATTAATTTGGGCATTTATAACTAAAAATGGTGCGGAGTGGTTAACACTTCGCACCTTTTTTTTGTAAGGGGTTGCGCCTTTGCGCACCCTGCGTTAATATTTATTTGCGCCGCAGCCACCAGCCCAGCCAGGCCCCGGTTAAGCCCCATTGCGCCAGCCCTTCAATAATATACCCTTTTTGGCCGGGCGTTTGGTACCATATATGGTAGGTGTAGGTGGAGTTGAGGTACACAATAGCCCCCACCAGCAGGCTGGATAGAAAAATAGTGCCAAACGCCGGGGAAGGTATTTTAACCAGTATCCAGGCCAGAAAAAACACTACCACCACATTTACCAAAAACACCCTAAGCATACTCATGCCCATATTGGTGTTTTGCGCCTTGTGGTAAGCCACCACAGCCCAGGGTTTGCCCATGTTATTGTTTGCGTTTTTTTGCATTTCGGCACTGGTGCTGCCGGGCGGCACCGTGGGCATAAGGTATTGGCCGCTGTTAAGATTTTGCGTGTTTAGGTAAGCCAAAATGCTATCCTGCTTTGGGGTATATGCCTGGCTTTTGTAGTGCATTTGCAACAACGTCCATGCAAAAAATTGCACAAAAAAAATGATGAGGCCGCCCACTATCGCGGCAATGATTGTTTTTTTCATACGGGGTAATGTTTATTGGTTTGGTTTGTTGTTTTTTGGTCCATGGTCGATGGCCCATAGTCCATAGAATGCAGCCATAGCGTTCAATGTACATGGCCAATAAAAAAACTCATTGAAGTACAGATAATATACCTTTTATGCCCCAAGGCCATCTTTCCGCTATCATTTTGTGCTTCATACTATGGACTATGTTCCATGGAACATAGTCCATAGTATGAAGCTATGTTTTTCAATACACATAGCCAATAAAAAAAGTCATTCAAATCGAAATTTAAACAATCAACATTTTTCACCCATATACCATCCTGCCCGGCTTTCACTATGTACTTCCCCCATCTAACACCATGGGCTTTGCACTATGAACCATGGACACTGGACAATGGACCATAAACTACAGCCCTATCCTACCCGGTTTTCCCCATGGACTATCGACCATCGACCATGGACTTCCTCTCCCCCCAACCAAAACACCTACACCATGCAGCCAACCACCGAAAATATTAGTCTGCATGGTTTTCGCTGCCATCAGTCAAAAAACAATAACCCCAATTGCATTAATATTGCAACTGGTTTACATAAACGCTGCTTATGCCATTATTAACATTGCTGCGCCTGCCCGTAATTATAGCACTGCCATTGCTGTTGCTGCTGGCCCCTGCCGGGGTGCATGCCCAAAAAATAAAATATACCGGTACCGTGTACGACTTTGATACCCGCCAACCCATTGCAGGCCTTACCGTTGGTTTGAAGGATAAAAAAATTAGTACAGTTACCGATTCGCTGGGCAACTTTGCCCTTAACCTGCCGGTTGATGATTATACACTGGTTTTTACAGGCGTTAGCTATGGCACCGCCAACTACCAGATTTTTATACTGGACAATACTACCGGGGTATTTTATCTTAAAAAACTGCCCCCTAACGAGTTGCAGGAGGTTACGGTAGAAACCACCAAAAAAGATGCCTCGGTAAAAGATATACAGGTAAGCAATGTGCGTATTAATGTGGCACAGTTAAAAAAAATGCCGGTTGTTTTTGGCGAGTCAGATATTATACGGGCCCTAAGCCTGCAGCCGGGTATTATTACCACCGGCGAAACAGTAAGCAGTTACAATGTGCGTGGCGGCAGTGCCGACCAAAACCTAATACTTATTGATGGGGCACCCATGTTTAACATTGCCCACCTGTTGGGTTTTTACTCAGGTGTAA
>CAZRDD010000457.1:0-4453 GCA_964598675.1 uncultured Parafilimonas sp. | reverse complement strand
TCTGCTTATTCTCGCTAATACCGGCAATACCCTCCTCGCCCCAGCGCCATGCCTTGCTGCGGGCCATATCGTGCGTGGTGCTGCCCCAGGCATCGCTGTTGGCACTGTAATCTTCCCTAACCGTTCCCCATTGCCTGTCCGAAACATAAGGGCCCCATTTCTTCCACAAGGGGTTTTGCAGGCGTAGTTGTTCCTCATTCATAATACGTATTGTAGCAAATTAATATCCAATTTGTTAAGCAACCATTTGTTTACTGCGCCTGCGGGTGGGGGTAATGCACACCTAAGCCCAAACGGGCGCAACATAACCCTTTTGTTAAACTGCAGGCAACATTGGTTAGCCGTTGGTGGTAAAGCCGGGGTACAGCGTCATGCCCCCATCAACAAACAGCGATATACCATTAATATAATCGCTGTCGTCGCTGGCAAGCCATACAGCGGCATTACCAATATCATCGGCCTGGCCTATGCGTTTGTACGGTATAAGGGTAAGCAAGGCCTCCAGTGCCTCGGGTGTTTCCCAGGCCTGCCTGTTAATTGGTGTTTGTATAGCACCCGGGCAAATGCTGTTGATGCGTATTTTTTTATGGGCATATTCCTGCGCAATACTTTTCATCATAAGCATTATACCGCCTTTGCTGGCAGCATAATTGGCATGGCCTGCCCAAGGTATGACCTCGTGTACACTGCTCATGCAAATAATTTTGCCAGCGGCTTTGCTTTTTGTTGCGTCCACCCCGCGGCGCAAAAACTCCTTAACAGCCTCGCGGGCACACAAAAACTGGCCAGTAAGGTTTACGCCTATTACAAAATTCCACTGCTCAAGGGTCATTTGGTCAAAAGGGGCATCACGCTGCAGGCCTGCATTGTTAACCAAAATATCAACGGTGCCAAACTGCTGTATTACATCGGCAAACATTTGTACAACCTCGGCTTCCTTACTAACATCGCATTGATAGGTTATGCCGTTACCCCCTGCAGCAATAATTTCGGCCAGCACCGCCTCGGCGGGTGGTTTTGTGGCTGGTACAGGATGATTAATAATTACCGTTGCGCCTGCAGCTGCAAGGCATTTGGCCACCCCGGCACCAATACCGCTGCTGGCACCGGTAACAATGGCTACCTGGTGTTGAAGTTTTTTTTCCATAGTAATTTTGCCTGTAATTAAAAGTTGATATGTAAGTAATTTGATGCCAACCATGCCTTAAACACACCACACCTAACGGGTAATTGGTTAAGGGCTTAGCTAACAAATAATAGTGGTTATAAAACTAAGGTAAAGTATTTAATGTTTTATTGCATGAAAGTTAATTATATGGCAGTTTTTGGCAAAGCGGCAACCGTTGGTTGAATTAACGCCAAAACAACTGCCGCATGGCTAAAACACCAAAGGAGTTATTACCCTTGTGGCAGGCTTTACAAACCGGGCCATGGCAAAATAAAAAGGGTTCAGTTTGCGGCCCCTTATAACAGGCAGGCCGCAAACTGAACCCTTGTAACGTTGGGTAAATAATTATTCCGCCCGTAAACTTTCCACCGGGTTGGCAGTGGCCGCCCTAAAGGTGCGTACCAGCATTACCACAAAAGCAAGTATAAGCATGGCAGCCCCACCGGAGGCAAAAATCCACCAGGCAAGCGTTGTTTTGTACGCAAAATTCTCAAGCCATTTGTTGGCGCCCCACCAGGCAACAGGCACCGCTATTACAAAGGCCATTGCTATAAGCGATAAAA
This sequence comes from uncultured Parafilimonas sp., assembly GCA_964598675.1. Lineage (GTDB taxonomy): Bacteria > Bacteroidota > Bacteroidia > Chitinophagales > Chitinophagaceae > JABDFW01. The sequence continues at coordinate 2,722 of CAZRDD010000457.1, read as the reverse complement.
AATCTTTGCTTAGCAAAGCGATTATTTGTGCAACAGTGGCACCAACCACTTTGCGTATACCAATCTCTTTGGTGCGCTGGTTGGTTACATAAATTACCAGCCCCAACAGGCCCAGGCAACTTATAAAAATGGCCAGGCCGGTAGCCCACATCAGCAGGCGCGATATGTTTTTTTCTGCGGTGTAGTATTTGGCTATGGTATCGTCAAGAAAAGTATATTCAAAATCATCCTCCGGGTACACCTCTTTAAATGCTTTTTCAATTTTGCTGATACCGGTTTTCCAAACAGTGCCTTCGGCGTTTTGTGGCTGAAGCGCTATGTTGAATTTTCGCGCTTTTTTATTGCCGTTTGCCAATACCAATGGCTGTATAAGTTCGTGAAGCGATTTTTGATTAAAATCGCCCACCACGCCAACTATTTCTTTGCTCTTATCCCAATCAATATACTTGCCCAATGCCTGCTGAGGGTTTTTAAAGCCCAATATATGTGCATAGGTTTCGTTTATAATGATAGCATTGGTGGTATCGCTGGATGGAAGGTTACGGCCAGCGAGCAACTTTAACTTAAACAGGCCAATGTAATTTGTATCCGCAATTTTAACCTGCACATCTGTTTCAATATCCTTTTTCCCGTTTTTGTATTTCATGGTACTGCTCCATGTACTGCCTATTGATGGCGGGTTATTGGCCAAACTTACCATAGCAATTTCTGGAATGGCTTTTAGCTTGTTTATTAAAACGCTTTTATGTGCAGTAACTGTATCGTAATAATTGGTATCAAAGTAAAGGATGGCATCTTTTTTAAAGCCCAGGTCTTTGTTCATTGAAAAGCTAATTTGCTTGCTTACCAGTATGGTGGCGATAATAAACACCTGTGCTATTACAAACTGCGCCACTGTTAACCCTTTGCGCAGCCATGCGCTGCGTGTTTTGCTGGTATTGCCAAAGGCCTGGTTTTTTAATACCAGCACAGGGTTGTAAGAAGACAGCATAACTGCAGGATAAAAGCCAGAAAGCAGGCTTACTGATATGATAAGCAACACTAAAAACAGTACGATACCAGGTTGCTTACCCAGGCTGAAATGAAGCCCTTCGGGTATAAAATCTGCAAACACTTTAAGCAACAGCGGTGCAATTGCCACAGACAGTAATGTAGCAATAAACGTAAGCAAAAAGGTTTCGCTTAAAAACTGAAAGGTGAGCTGCTTTTTTGTACTGCCCATTGTTTTGCGTATACCAATTTCTTTGGCGCGTTGCGATGCCTGTGCAGTTGTAAGGTTTATAAAATTAATACAGGCAAGCAGCAGTAAAAAAGCTGCCACAGCCAACAGGCCATACAGTGTTGGTTTATGGGCAATATGGCCATCATCAAAATTGCCATAAGTGCTGTTAAAGTGCAGGTCGCTCAAAGGTTGCAATGCATAGGATGTTTTGCTGTGATCATCCGGGTCTGGCTTATGATGCGCTTTATACAGGCCAATTATTTTGGGTGTAAGCTGTGCGGAAGTTGTACCTGGTGACAGTTTAATAAACAGCTGTGATGATGAGCTGGTGCTGCTCCATTCATCGTACTGCGCCAGGTTCAGGCTATTTTTTTGCAGCGTTATAAGTGATACAAATGTTTTAAAAGTAAAATCGGTATTACCATCCTCCATATCTTTTACAACGCCGGTTACAGTGGTATGCACCGTATCGTTAAACGTAACCACCTTGCCAATAATTTCAGTAACGGGCAGGTTGGGAAAATATGTTTTGGCCCTGCTTTCTGTAAGCACTAATTGATAAGGCTGTGCAAGCGCTGTTTTTGGCGAACCGGCCAGCCACGTATAGGCAAACAGCGAAAAGTAGTTTTCATCTGCAAAAATGGCCGCTCTTTGTTTTTTTAATACAACAGGGTTGCTGGCATTGGGGTAAGGCAAACTAACTTTAAGGTTATCATCCCAAGTATAAAAAGGCGCTACAACATCTATGCCCGTAACTTCCTTTTTTAAGGCAGGTGCCATAGGGGAACAAACACCGCTGTTGTGGTATTGCTGACCTGAAAATTCAAAGTCGGAAACAACGCGGTAAATACGGTCTTTATCCTTATGAAATTTATCGAAACTAAAGTCGTACGATACCAGCAGGTAAATAACCAGCGATGCGCTTATGCCAATGGCCAGGCCCAATATGTTAATAAGCGAAAACACTTTATTGCGCCAGAAATTTCTTACCGCTACAAGAATATAATTTTTAAACATACAACAGATAGTTTAACATTTACAGGTTAATATGATTGATTGAATACCAATAAACTTAATAATTAATTTTATAACTGACAGTTATTGCTGTTTTTATTACAAGCGGTTATCTTCTCCACCAGCAGCAGGAGAGAATTTTTACTCAGTCCGCAAACTTTCGACAGGGTTTGTAAGTGCCGATTTAATGGCCTGGAAACTAATTGTTGCCAGGGCAATAAACAACGCCGCCATGCCCGCTGCAAAAAACATCCACCACGAAATATTTATGCGGTAGGCAAAGTCCTGCAGCCACTTGCTCATGGCCCACCATGCAACAGGCGAGGCAATGATGATGGAGATAACCACCAGCCTTACAAAGTCCTTAGAGAGTAATATGGTAATATTTGTTACCGATGCCCCCAACACTTTTCGTATACCAATTTCCTTAACGCGCTGCTTGGTAGTAAAAGCAGCCAATGCAAACAACCCCATAGCCGAGATAAC
>CAZRDD010000456.1:0-4463 GCA_964598675.1 uncultured Parafilimonas sp. | reverse complement strand
GCCGTTTATATTTTTACAATGCCTTGTATAGTAACCGCTCAGTTTTGGCGTAGCCCAAAATTATTTCCCCTCAATCTGCCAAACCATCCTTAAATTGCCCTTCTAAAAGAAATTAAATACAGCTATATGAAAAAAGTTCAAGGTTTTTACATGGGGGTTATGCTTTCGGCTTTAATGCTGGCCAATGGGGCTGTTAAAGCACAGCACGATACTTCAATAGCCGTTGAGGGCCGTTGGGATTTAACGGTAAACATGGATGGCAAAGATTTACCATCGTGGCTGGAGGTAGAAATGTCTGGCAGCCATACCCTGGTGGGCAGGTTTGTAGGTGCAGGCGGAAGTGCACGCCCTATTGCAAAGGTTAACCATAAAGATGCCGCCTTCGACTTTACCATACCACCACAATGGGAATATGGTAACGACATGGTGATAAACGGCAACGTAATTAACCACGACAGCATTGCTGGCACCATGCTAAGCCCTAATGGCAAAACCTATAACTGGACTGGGGTACGCGCACCGCTGCTTAAAAGGCAGGGCAAACCAGTTTGGGGCACACCCGTAAAACTATTTACCGGCACCAGCCTTGATGGATGGCACCCACAGTCGGGCGCAAACCAGTGGCTTGCTGAAAATGGCGTATTAAGAAGCCCAAAATCGGGCGCAAACCTTATAACCGATAAAAGCTTTACCGACTTTAAACTGCATATTGAATTTAAATACCCCAAAGGCAGTAACAGCGGTGTTTACCTGCGTGGCCGTTACGAGGTGCAGGTTGAAGACAGCAAAGGCATGCAGCCAGACAGCCACCTGCTGGGCGGTTTATACGGCTTTTTAGTACCCAGCGACCTTGATGCAGCCAAAAGTGCCGGCGAATGGCAAACCTACGATATTACCTTAGTAGGCCGCCAGGTTACTGTTGCACTTAATGGCAAGGATATTATTGTAAATCAAACCATACCAGGCAGCACCGGTGGCGCACTAAACAGCCACGAAGGTGAACCAGGCCCAATAATGCTGCAGGGCGACCATGGCCCTATTGAGTACCGCAATATTGTTATTACAGAGGCTAAATAAGTTTTAATTATTCCGGCTGTTTTTAACAGCCAAAATATAAGTATTTAACAAAGTACATCAGCAAGGAGGGGTTATTGAGATGATTGTCTCAATAACCCCTCTTTTTGTCGCATATACACCCTATGGTGTGGCCCATGCGCATTAAGTTTGTATGGGTACTTTTACGGTACCCAAAAGGCCGTTGCATTAAAACCTGCACCTTTTAAAAAAGGTACACCATAAATTATTTAACTTTCATACCACAAACCAAAACCAAAAACCATGGGCATTTTGTTAATCATCCTTTACGTAATTGCAGGCATTATTGCACTTGTTTTACTGGCGGCACTCTTCATAAAAAAATCATACACCATTCAACGCGAAATAGTTATTAACCGGCCGGTGCAGCAGGTGTTTGATTATGTTAAATACATTAGAAACCAAGACCATTACAACAAATGGGTGTTGCTTGACCCTGCCTCAAAAAAAGAATACAAGGGCATTGATGGCACAACAGGTTTTGTGGCCACCTGGGATAGTACCAACAAACAGGTAGGCAAAGGCGAGCAAGAAATTACGGGTATTGAAGATGGTAAACGTATTGAACTTGCCCTGCATTTTATAAAGCCGTTTGAGGGCCGCGCCGTTGCTTACATGGAAACAGCCCCTGCAACCGGCAACCAAACCAAAATAACCTGGGGCCTTAGCAGCAGCATGAAATACCCTATGAACATTATGCTGGTACTTATGAAGTTAGAAGAAATGCTGGGTAACGACCTTGCAACCAGCTTAAACAACCTGAAGCAATTACTGGAGAAATAGCGGCTAAAATAGCTTTGTGCGTTTAAACCCAACGGCGTTTTACAATTGCCACAGGCAAATGCTATACCTAACCAACAGCAATTTACCTGGCGGCATAGTACCCCGGCCATGCAAAACATTGTACAAAACGATACCGGCCTGCTGAAAACATTAAAATTTTAAAAAGAAAAAACATTTTGTACAACCAAAAGGTTGCATATATTTGGGCAACCAAAAGGTTTCATTTAATGAGAAGAGATGTGTTCCAGGCCATTGCAGACCCTACGCGCCGTGATATAATTAATATGATAGCGCACAAATCGCTTAACGTTAATTCGGTAGCCGAAAATTTTGATGTTAGCCGCACGGCGGTGTACAAACATTTAAAAATACTTACTGAATGTGGCCTGGTGGAAATTAAACAAAAAGGAAGGGAACGTTTTTGCGAAGCCCGGTTAAATAAACTAAGCGAAGTATCAGATTGGGTGGAGCAATACCGCAAAGTATGGGAAGCCAGGTTAGACTCTTTGGAAGAATATTTGGCAAAACTTCAACGCGAAGGTGAATTGCCCACCAAAAAACCGAAGCGTGTTAAGCACAAGTGAAGCACTGCAAGGGTTTTACCTGTACTATTCAAATGCAGCATGCCTCCCGCCAAATGGCACTATTAAAAAACAAACTATTATAAACCAGCCTGCTAAACACAGGCTATCAAACACACAAAACCATGGCTACAGTTAATCCCTACGTTAATTTTCCAGGCAATACGGAAGAGGCGTTCAATTTTTACAAATCAGTATTTGGTACAGAATTTACCAGTCTGCAAAAGTTTAAAGATACCCCGCACGGCGCCCAAATGTCTGCCGAAGACCAGGAAAAGATAATGCATGTATCGCTGCCAATTGGCACCAACACCATACTAATGGGTACCGACGTACTGGAATCTATGGGCCAGAAGCTGGTAACCGGCGATAACTTTTCCCTGGCCATAAGCCCGGCAACAGAAGAAGAAGCAAACACCCTGTTTAACGCCCTTACTGAAGGAGGCACCATTATGGTACCTATGGCAAAAATGTTCTGGGGTGCTTACTTTGGCATGCTTACCGATAAATTTGGTATAAAGTGGATGGTAAATTATGACCCTACCCAACCGCAGGTAAGCTAACACTTTTTGCAAACAAGGTATATTAAAGCAATGGCACAAAAGCAACTAATAATAACAAGAACACTAAATGCACCCCGCGCGCTGGTATTTAAGGTATGGACAGAGGCCGAACATCTTGCACACTGGTGGGGGCCTAAAGGTTTTACGCTGGTGGTTAGTAATCTTGATTTCAGGCCGGGTGGCTTATTTCACTACTGCATGAAATCGCCGGATGGTTTTGTAATGTGGGGCAGGTTTGATTACAAGGAAATTATAGCCCCTGAAAAAATTGTATTTACAAACTCCTTTTCCGATGAGGCAGGCAACATAACCCGCGCACCTTTCAGCGCGGTTTGGCCGCTTAAAATTTTAAACACGCTTGTGTTAACTGAACAGGATGGCAAAACACTGCTTACGCTCAGCGGTTACCCAACCGATGCTACCGACGAGGAGTGCGCCACTTTTGAAGGTATGCACGCCAATATGCAACAGGGTTTTGCAGGCACATTTGAGCAACTGGAAACCTACCTGGCAACGATTGCCTAAAAAATCAAGCTGAAAATTAACCAAATTCCAAAAATTAAATCTACCGCCATGAAAAAAATAACGATTGCCTACTGGGTATTCACCGGGCTGCTTTCTGCACTTATGCTTATGTCGGCCATCACCAATATAATAGTGGTGCCAAAAGCCGTAACCATGCTTAAAGACCACCTGGGCTACCCCGTTTATATTATCCCATTTTTAGGCGTTGCCAAACTGCTTGGTGTTATTGCCCTGCTGTTTCCACGGTTTCCTCGCCTGAAGGAGTGGGCTTATGCAGGTTTTGTAATTGACCTTTCAGGTGCAATGTATTCATCTATACGCGTGGGCGACCCTGTAAGCCAATGGGCACCAATGATAATTGGCTTTGCACTCATCTTCGCCTCGTACATATTGTGGCACAAAAAACAGCAGGCCGCAACGCCTGCCAGGGTATAAATACCCACGTGTGCTAACCTAAAACTATTGCCAATGATTGAAGTGTTTAAAACAAATGTAAAAAAGGCTTCGCAGGCAAAAAAAATGGTGGCATTGTTACAGCAACAATTGCCCGGCAATAAAATAAACTTTGACCTGGGCGATTGCGACAAAATATTAAGGGTTGAGGGTACTAGCTTTTCGCCTGCTGCAATAGCCAACCTTATGCAGCAAAATGGTTTTACATGTACCATACTTGTTTAACACCCTTGCTTTAAGGCATAAGCATACGGTTTTACTTGCCGTACAGCAATTTTACCAGTATGTGATTTTTCACATTGTGCAGGTGTTTTTTCTAATGTTACTTTACGTACTACCTAAAACGAGAAACAGGTTTACTGTACAACAGTAAGCTGCAGTACAGTAAACACCATATACCTATACCCGCCCTTTGGATATATCCTTAAAAAAAACAACCCGCCCTGCGTAAGTGCAAGGCGGG
>CAZRDD010000455.1:0-4475 GCA_964598675.1 uncultured Parafilimonas sp. | reverse complement strand
TTAATGCCGATAAACATGTGGTGAAAGAGCTAATACAGGATGAACTTACTACGGCGAATCTAAAGGAGGAACTCTCCCTGCTGCTAACCAATGCAGAGCGCCGTGCCAGGCTGGAAGAAGACTATCTTGCCTTAAAAAATATTTTGTCTGCCGGGGGCGATGCATCCGCAAGGGCTGCAGAAAGTATTTATGCTTTTGTTAACAAAGGTTAAATAAAGTTGAACGTCAAAACCGGCAAAGCCGTTTTTCCGTTATTGATTCAATTAATTTATTTAAACAAACAAGTATGAAAAGTATACTATTTGCTGTTGTTATGTTGTTTACCGCTTCCTGCTTCGGCCAGCAAAAATTTGCTGTAACCAAAACCGATGACGAGTGGAAGAAGATACTTACCCCGGTGCAATTTCAGGTAACACGCCAAGCAGGTACTGAGCGGGCTTACTCAGGCGAGTACTGGAATAACCACGATAAGGGCAGTTATAACTGTGTATGTTGCGGCCAATCGCTGTTCAGCAGCACCACGAAATTTGACAGCCACACAGGCTGGCCAAGTTTTTACGCCCCCATTGACAAAAAAGCGGTGATAGAAAAAACGGATAACAGCTATAATATGGAGCGTACCGAAGTGCTGTGCAGCCGTTGCGGCGCGCATTTAGGGCATGTTTTTAATGATGGCCCCCAACCTACTGGCCTGCGCTACTGCATGAACTCTGCCTCGTTAAAGCTAATGAAGCCCTGATGGCTTAATGATGTCCGAAAAGTGGCAGGATAAATACCCTGACAAGCATAAAGATTAGCGCAAACAGGAACATGAATATGGAAATACGGTTAATGCCGTGCATATACTTTATCCATTGCGAACTTGGCTGGTCGGGGTCTTTCTTTTTTATGTATAGATATTCTGCAAGCTGTCTCCACACACCCATAAAATTAATTTTAAGGTTACAAAAATACGATGAATAACAAAAGGTTTATAACACATTATCCGGCCAATGTGTTCATCGGCATCTGTTGTAATCATCATTTTTTTGGTAAGTTGTGGCTTCTTTCGGGCATATTCAACCCCATAATCATTGTACTAGTCTTAAACATGCCTTTTACCACTACCATTTCAAATTTCCCCGTTTTTACACCTTCCGCTTTATTGCTATAAAACAATAGCTTTGCCGCAGTATAAGACCAAAACAACTAATGCACAAAACCATCACTGCTATTGTAATGCTTTTCTGGCTGCTGCCTGCCGCACACGCGCAGTTTGAAGTAGCAAAAATTGATATTGTACGCGATAAATGGGGGGTACCACACATATTTGCCACTACCGATGCCGAAGTGGCTTATGGCCTTGCGTACGCACATGCGGAAGATGATTTTGAAACCATACAAACAGCTTTTCTTGCGGGTAAAAGTATGCTGGGCAGGCTTAAAGGCAAGGATGGGGCAGCCATTGATTATGTAGTGCATTTGCTGCGCATACCCGAACTGGTAAATGCCAAATACGAAACAGATATTTCGCCCGCCTATAAAAAAGTGCTGGAAGGCTACTGCGCAGGGTTTAACGCTTATGCCAACACCCACCCCAAGGAAGTACTGGTTAAACAAATGCTGCCACTAACCCCAAAAGACATGCTTTGCTACTCCGTTTTGCAGTTATGTGTTTCCTCTGGGGCAGATGAGGCACTTAAATCAATTTTAGGTGGTTCAGTAGCAGCGCTGGGGGAGATGAAACCAGGCGGTTCCAATGCTTTTGCTTTCAATTCAAAAATTACAGCCGATGGCCAGGTGTACCTTAATATCAATTCGCACCAGCCCTGGGAAGGGCCGGTAAGCTGGTACGAAGCCCACCTGTGCAGCAGCGAAGGCTGGAATATTATTGGCGCTTTGTTTCCAGGTTCGCCCAGTATTTTGCACGGCTGCAACCAAAACCTGGGCTGGGCACATACGGTAAACAACCCCGATAAATTAGATATTTACCAGCTTGAAACTGACCCCAAAAACAAACTGCAATACAAATTTGATGGGCAATGGCAAAAACTGGAGGCTTTTAAAATACACCTTAACGTAAAGGTTACCGCGGGCATTGTAATTGGCGTTAACAAGGAAGCCTACTGGTGTAAATACGGCCCGGCCATTATTACCAAAAAAGGTGTGTTTGCCATACGCACCCCGGCCATGTTTGAGATAAGAGCCCTGGAGGAATGGTACCGTTTGAACAAAGCCCAAAGCTTTACAGAATTTAGCCAAATACTAAACATGGGGGCCATACCGGGCTATAACCTGGTGTACGCCGACAGGTTTGATACCATTTATTACCTAAGCAACGGCAAAATACCCTTTCGCGATAAAGCCTATCAGTGGAAATCAACCCTGCCGGGCAATACCTCTAAAACACTGTGGCAGGATATTCACCCCATAAAGGATTTGCCACAGGTACTGCAGCCTGCTGCTGGGTACGTGTTTAATACCAATAACACCCCGTTTAACGCTACCGCACAAGCAGATAACTGCCAGCCAAAAAACTGCGATGCAACCATGGGTTACGAAAAATACGATAACAACCGCAGCCTGCGTTTTAACGAGCTGGTAAAACAATACAGCAAAATTAGCTATGACGATTTCCGGCGCATAAAGTACGACCTTCAACTGCCTGCAAAACTTGCCTACAACGTTAATACAGATACGCTTTTCTCATTAAACCCAAAACAGTACCCCGATATTGCAGATGTTATCCAAATACTGCAACAATGGAACCGCAATGCCGATACTGCCAGTACAGGGGCCACCTTATTCTCCATTATTTATTATAGTGTGGCGGGCGATTTGCAAAACGGCAGGCCATACACCACCGTTACAACCACCAAAGCCATTACGCTGCTAAGGTTTGCCCGCAGTTACCTTATGCAGAATTTTAAAAAGCTAAACGTTCCGCTGGGCAACTACCAAAAACTGGTTAGGGGTAACAAAGTGCTGCCGTTGCAAGGCATGCCCGATGTGATAGCAGCCATTTATGCCATACCGTTTAAAAACGGCATGGTAAAAGCAGCCCAGGGCGAAAGTTATATTGAAATGGTACGATTTACCAAAGCAGGCCCACAAATTGAAAGCGTTAATTGCTACGGTGCTTCCAACAGGGGCAATAGCCCGCACTATGCCGACCAGGCAGAACTTTTTACCCGGCAACAAACAAAATACATGACGCTTAATAAGGCCGAAGTGTACAAAACGGCAGAGAGGATATATCACCCAAAGTAGTGCAAAAGGTTTTAAAACAAACCGGTCGTTAGGCATGGATAAACTATCTGTATTCTTTCATCATCAAAGGTTTATATACCGTCTTTTAAAGTAGCTTTGCCTGTACCAACTTGATTATAGTTAAATAGCCGCACATTGGGATTACAGGAAAAAATATACAATAAAAGCCCCGTTTTTTTGCAAAACCTGCTTGTATCAGCGTATGGTTACACCTGGATGAAAAGGCGGTTTGGCGGAGTGTTTAAAGCGGAGCTTGAAAAAGCCAGGCAAAGGGAACATTTTACAACGGCGCAGTGGCAAAACTACCAGGCAGCAGAGTTACAACGTTTACTGCAACATGCTTATTCTACTGTTCCTTATTACAGAGACACCTTTACGGCTGCCGGGTTAAACAGCCAATCAATAAAAAGCATTTCGCCAGGCAGCCTTTCAGCACTGCCAGTGCTTACTAAGGAGCAGCTTCGCCAGCACGGCGCATCAACCCTCCTTTCATCAATACGGGAAAAAGAGGGTTCTTTTTTTTCCAGCAGCGGAAGCACTGGCACACCCACCCAAATAATGTACTCGCATGCCATGCACCAAAGGTGGTTTGGCATATATGAATTAAGGGTTCGTAATTGGGCAGGGGTAACCAGCTTTACACCAAGGGGCATGATTGGTGGCAGGCGTATATTACCAGATGCGCAAGCAAAGCCCCCCTATTACCGGTATAATTATTTTGAAAAACAGGCTTATTTTTCGGCATACCATATAAGCCCCAAAACCATCGAAAATTATAAACACGGCATGCTGCAGCACCATGTACAGTACATGACAGGCTATGCAGTAAGCAATTTTATACTTGCAAGGTTTTTTAAGGAACTTAATATTGAGGCACCACAATTAAAATGCGTTATAACCTCCAGCGAGAAGCTTACACAGGAAATGAGGGATGTATTTAGCAGCGTTTATGGCTGCAAAACTTATGACGGATGGGGCAGTGTGGAAGCTTGCGGCCTTATTACCGAATGTGAACATGGCAACATGCATATAAGCCCCGATGCAGGGATACTGGAAGTGCTTGATGATAACCTAAACCCTGTTGCACCAGGCATTGAAGGAACGGTATACTGCACCGGTTTATTAAATTACGACCAGCCGCTTATCCGTTACCGCATTGGCGATACCATGATACTTTCCGACGAAACCTGCAGTTGCGGAAGATCGATGCCTGTTGTAAAAGAAAT
>CAZRDD010000454.1:0-4480 GCA_964598675.1 uncultured Parafilimonas sp. | reverse complement strand
GGCGCAGGTCGCACAACGCTTTTATTTCAACGCCCTCAATTTTGTTCATACGGGTAACGGCATCAAAACCCCTGTTACCTATACCTACAAAACCTACCCGTACGGTTTCCAGTTTGGGGGCCGCATAGCCGCTCATGTTAAATACCTGTAAGGGCATACGGGCTGCCTGCTCCGGCATTTTCTCCATTTCTTCCTGCGTCATAGCATAGCTGTGTAAAAAGCCTGCTGCCAGCCCCATGCTGGTTAAACCTGATTTTTTTAAAAAATCTCTGCGGGAATTGCTCATACTTCAATCTTTATTTTTCAACAGAATGATAAACGTTTAGTTAATATGCTGACACACACTATTTTATCAAATTAATACACAAATGGTTTGCCACCGGCCATTACCTGCCGTGTAGCCTCATCAAAAGTAGCTTTATACCCAGTTCTAACGGCGGCATTGGTCATTATATTGGCAATGGAATGGTAGTAGCCTACTTCAACAGGTGCATTTGGCTGTTTGCGGCTGCGTATACATTCCATCCAGTTTCTTACATGGGCGCTGGTGTATTCATCGCCACCGGCATTTGCACCCACATCAATTTTTGCATTCCTGTCAACCAAATCAAGTTCAGGCAACAGGTTTGCGTGCATATTCATTTCCTGTGCAAAGGCTTCGGTTAAGCCGCCTGCCGGGGATACTTTTTTGGTGTTGAGGTTTAATTCGCCACCGGTTGAATAATATATTTCGGTGGTTATTTCATCGCCATTGCCCATTCTTGATGAGAACTTTACCTGGAAGCCAGAAGAGGGGTCGTTTGCCGGGCCGTAATCAAATACGGCGGTGGTGGTATCCCAGTTGGTGCGGCCATCTTTCCAGGTGTAAATGCCCCCGTTGGCCACCACGCTGCGCGGGTGGTTAAGGCCGCTGTACCAATGCACTGTATCAATCTGGTGGCTCATCCATTGGCCGGGCTGCCCTGAAGAGTAGGGCCAAAACAGGCGGTATTCCAGGTATTTACGGGCGTTAAATGCCTCGTAAGGGCGGTTTAGCAAAAACCTTTTCCAGTCCAGGTCTTCCTCCCTGCATTGGGCAACCAGGGCAGGCCTGCGCCAGCGGCCGGGCTGGTTTACATTCCAGGTAAGCTCAACCATATTAATGGCCCCAAACTTGCCCGACTTTATGTAAGCCTCGGCTGCCTGGTAATTTTTACCGCTACGCCTTTGCGAGCCTATTTGTACAATACGGCCACTTTCCTTCACCGCCTTCAACGCCCGCCTGGCATCGTCCATTGTTTCGGCAAATGGTTTTTCGCAATACACATCGCAGTTGGCATTTACGGCATCAATGGTGTGCAGCGCATGCTGAAAGTCGGGTGTGCTGATGAACACCGCATCTACATCTTTACCGGCAAACAATTCATCGTTATTGCGGCATGCCTTTACATCGTGGCCAAGCTTTTCCTTGAGGAAACCGGCACCTTCTTCCCTTCTTAGTTTCCAGATGTCTGATACGGCAGTTATATCAAAATTAAGTTGCTTGTAATGTTGCTGAAAGCTGGGGAAATGGGCATTGCGAAAACGGTCTGAAAATCCTACCACACCAACCCTAACCCTGTCATTTGCTCCGATTATCCTTCGGTAACTTGTTGCACTCATTGCCATGGTGCCAAGCCAGGCTGCGGCAGATGTCATGGCAGATTGTTTTACAAATTGTCTTCTTGATAGAGGCATAGCATAACGTTTTAATCAATTAACAATAAATAACCCTGTTGGCTGCAAGCGGGCCTGTTACTTTTTAGCTCCTGTTAAATTTACCACCGCAATATCCGGCGGAAAAGGGGTGGTAACAAGGCCTGCAGTTTGTATTTTAATGTTTTTAAAATATACTTTGTGTGCAGCCTCCTCCTGGGTTTTAACAGCGTGTACCTGCAGTGCAATAAAGCCTTTGCTGTCAAGCGTATCAATTACACAGGCTACGGGTATTTGGTTAATCCATGTTTTGGTGGTGTTGCCTATACACTCAATTTTAAAGTGGTTGTACTGGCCAACAGTAAATGCTTTTTTTGCTGCGGGATTTTTATCCAAAGGGTACAACCACTCGCGCCGGTCTTCATCATAAATACCACCCGTCCAGGCACGGGCAGAGGGGTCAATTTCAACCTGGCGGCCATATACTTTATTGGGATGGAGCGGCCCGCCGAAATGGCTTCTTGTTTGCACGCCCGAATTGCTCAAAGGGCTTTCAATCTTAACATCCAGCTCAAGTATAAAATCACCATATTGCTTTTCGGATACCAAAAATGAGTTGGCAGAATCTATTACAGAGATGCCTGCTATAGCCCCGTCTTCTACTTTATAAATGGCCTTGCCCACTATTTGCTTCCAACCTTTTAATGTTTTTCCATCAAACAGCGAAACTTCACCCTGCTGCTTAACAGTTTTGTGCTGAGAGAATGCACCGGCATGTACAAATACACACAGAATAATTACGAACAGTATGTTTTTTTTAAACATCATCATACAAAATGGGGGGCGCTATTTTTTGCGGGCGTCGTGGTCAAATCTAAAAAGCAATATTGCACGCTAAATTCATAATTCTGCTTAATGTGTGTACTTTTTTAACATTTGCAAAAAGCAGGCAGCAAAAACATTGAATAAATATGAGAAAGTGCAATAACAACTGCTGTTGCCCTGAAAAAATTATGGAGCCTCGGCCTTTAATAATGCCACGTACAGCCAGTATTATTAAAGGCTGAGGGCTTTCGCCACGAGTATTGTTAGCATAGCGAAACTGTGTAATACACGCAGAAAGTATTTGCTAAATATTGCCCGGCCCTTGTTTAACCAGCGCAAAGCAACGCTTATAAATATAAGTACCGCCAAAACCCTGTATTTTTATAACACCCGCCAACGGCCAATAATACTGGGCCTACGTTAAGCCAGCCGTGTACTCATTTACCAGGTATAATATTGATTCATAGTTTTGCATGGTGGCCTGCGACAGTGCTATTTCGCAGGTTTTGGTGGATGAATAATAGCCATCGTACTGCTGCTGGCACACTTCCTCAGCCTCGGCGTTTGTGGCTGATTTGGTAAGGCCCGGCACAATAAAGCCCCTGTCGCCAGCCATACCGCAACAACCTGCACTGGCAGGCACGGTTACCGTATCAGCAAAACGTGCGGCTATCTCCTTCAGCATAAAACTAATGTTCATTTTCTCCAGTGAACAAACCGGGTGAAGCACTACATTTTTCTTCTTTCCGGTTACCTGGCATACAGGCAATACTTGTTTATACAAAAACTCAACTACATCCTGTATCTGTAATTTGGCATAGCGTATTTTATTTTCATCGGTAAGGGCTGGCTGTATGTTTTTTAAGCTGTACGCACACGAGCTTACATCAATCACCACGGGCCATTTGCCGCCCTCTGTGGCCTGCCAAAGTTGTTGCACAATTTCATTGGCCTTGTACTGATATGCGTCTTTATAGCCTTTTGAAGAAAACATCTGGCTGCAGCAGGATGACCTAAGGTTTGGTGGAAGCTTTACAGCGATGTCGTTTTTCTGGCAGATGGACATGAAGCACTCCATACTGTTTAAGGGCTTGCCCGTGTAGTTGCCCATCATTCGTGATATGCAACTGGCAAAATAAACCACCGTGCCGTTTTTGCCTGGTGGCACCCCAGCTTCCACTTTTTTTACCCACCGCATGCTGGGCGGGGCAGTAAGCTGGTTAGACCATAACGGAAACTGGCTGTCAATTTTTTTAATGGCAGCAGTAAGCTTTGCCATGGTGTTTTTGCCAGCCACCTTGTTCATAAGCACACCGGCTTTAAGTGCCGTACGTACCAGGTATTCCGTTTTGCCAAAATGCTTTGCTACAAAAAGGGCCACCGCATTTGCTGAAGACGAGTGCGACTCCCTCCTCAGCCTTTTAACCAGTTCGCCCGTATTAATATTCACCGGGCACGAGCCTGCGCAAAGCCCATCTACCGCGCAGGTTTCAATACCATCGTACTTAAACTGCTTTGCCAGCTCATCATGCTGCCGCTTATTGCCCTGCGCCTTAAATTTAGCCAGCGCCCTGCGCATTACAATACGCCGCCTTGGCGATGTTGTAAAATCTCTGCTGGGGCAGGCAGGCTCGCAGTAACCACATTCAATACACTTGTCTACTTCTTCTTCCACCTGTGGCAGCTCTTTTAAATTGGCCAGGTGTGCATTGGGGTTATCGTTTATAATAACACCAGGGTTAAGCAGCCCGTGGGGGTCGGCCAGTTGCTTAACTGTTTTCATTATATCGTAAGCCACGCCACCCCATTCCGTTTCAACAAACGGGGCCATATTGCGGCCTGTGCCATGTTCTGCTTTTAATGTGCCGCCAAACTTATCTACAACAAGGGCTACAACATCGCGTATAAACATGTCGTAACGGGTAACTTCCGCCGCTGTATCAAAAGCCTGTGTTACAACAAAGTGTATATTGCCATCTTT
>CAZRDD010000453.1:0-4492 GCA_964598675.1 uncultured Parafilimonas sp. | reverse complement strand
CTCTATTGGGAACGTAGGAAAATATATTGCTTATGAAAATTGTAAAGGCCATTTTTATATCGCTTTTATCCATACTGGTGCTGGCTTTGCTGGTTGCATTTATATTGTACACAGTAAAAAACCCCGAAGTAAAAACGCTGGATGAAGCGGCGCGTAAAAATGCGCCTGGCAGTTTTGTGCAATTATCGCAAGGGGTTACGCATTATCAACTGCAAGGGCCAGATACTGGCAAACTGGTGGTATTGGTACATGGGTTTAGTGTGCCTTATTATATTTGGGACAGTACTTTTACCGCCCTGGTAAAAGCTGGTTACCGTGTACTGCGCTACGATATGCTTGGGCGTGGTTTCTCCGACAGGCCGGATGTTGTTTATGAAGCCCCGGTTTTTAGGCAACAACTGGCAGATCTCCTTGAAAAACTTAACATTCATAAGGTATATGCCATTGCAGGTGTTTCGTTTGGTGGCCCCGTGGTTGCCGATTTTGTTGTACACAACCCCGCGATGGTAGATAAAGTGATATTGGTTGACCCTGTTTTTGCCGCCTTTGCAAAACCAGCTTACCCCGAAAATATTGCCCGTTTTTTAATGGCAGTAACGCCGGGGGACATGGTAAAAGGGCAATTGACTGATTTAAAATACCCGGACAGTTTTCCTGCCTGGGGCCAGCAATACAAGGCAGGCATGCAATACAAGGGCTTTCGTAATGCGCTGGTTTCTACCCGCGCACATTATACGCGCGCGGGTGGTGTTGAGGCAAATTATAAAAGCCTCGATTCGCTTCATAAGCCTGTATTGCTGTTTTGGGGCAGGGATGATAATACATTGCCGTTTGAAAACAACACAAAGTTGAGACAGTTGTTGCACACTGAGTTTTTTCCGGTGGATGATGCAGGGCATCTTCCACAAATGGAAAAGGCGGCTGTAGTAAACGAAAAAATCCTTTCGTTTTTGCAGTAACCCTGCGGGTGCTTACATTCGTTTAATCAATTGTCCTAAAAATAGCATTACTAATTTATGCGGCTTGTAAAGTATCTTAAACCTTTCATCATCGTTATATTCCTTGTGCCATTTGCTGTTTCAGGCCAAAACACCTGGCAGTATTATGATAGTGCTGCTAACGCAAGGTTGAAGAAAAACGATTTGCAAGGTGCCTTGCAGGTGCTTAATAAAGGTATACAGGTTGATTCAGGCAAAGCCAGCCTGTATTTTACCCGTGGAAAGCTAAAAGCTTCCTTAAATGATTATAAAGGCTCCATCTCCGATTTTACAAGGGCCATTCACCTTTACCCCGAAGCTGGCAGCTACTATTTAAGAGGTATCTCCAGGTACATTGGCGGCGATTTAAAAGGGGCGATGAGCGATTTTGATTCTACTGTACTTTACAATGCAGATATAAGTTACGAACTGTACTTCTTCAGGGGCAACATTAAATTTAAACAGCTTGATTACAATGGCTCTGTGGAAGAGTATACGAAGTCTATTGCGCTAAAGCCCAATTACGCAAAAGCGTATTACAACAGGGGGGTATCAAAATACTATGCCAATCTTAAAGGGGATGCCTGTGGCGATATAACCAAAGCCAAGTCTCTTGGCTTTACTGATATTGACCCTCTGATAAGAAAGTATTGTGATTATTACACCACGCATTAGCAGCGGCTACTTTTAGATTTGGCTCAATCGTTACACTTGTTAGCTTGGAAATAGTAAATTGGATGAATTAAACAAGAGTTATAATGGCCGCTAAATTAAACCCAACCTCTGCTAAAACTGCCGGGCCCAACCGCATGCAGAAGGTGCAGTTTAAAAACATGGAGGAAATGCTCGCATTTTTGCCCGATGATGAGCGCAATATAACAGTGCTTCTGGATAAGATAGTGTTAAGCTGCCTGCCTGGTGCAACAGTTAAACTCTCGTACAATGTGCCTTACTATAAAGTGCATAAAAACATTTGCTTTATTTGGCCAGCATCGGTATTGTGGGGTAACAAAAAAACATACGATGGTGTGCGGCTGGGTTTTACTTGTGGGTATTTGATGCAGGACGAAATAAACTGGCTTGACAAAGGAGACAGAAAACAAGTATACTGGAAAGAATTTGCCAATGTAAAACAAATTGATGCAGACCTGCTGCGCAGCAATATTTTTGATGCCGCTGCCGTTGATGAGCAACTGGCTGCCCCAAACGCGCTTAAACGCAAGGCACCGGGCAGCAAATAAACGTGTTTTAGGCAACTTGTCAAATCATTTAAAGGCTTGTATGGCCTGCTTGCCCACCTCGTTTAAAAAACAGTACATTTACGGCAGCGTATTAACCGCCTGGCCTTGTGTAAAAAACAGGGTAAATGCTTAAGGCAAAAAGTTTTGTTATGTGGTTATTAAAAATTCTTACAGTTATTTGTAAGCGTAATAGTACAGCTATGAAAAAAGTATTGCTTGCCTTTTTAGTGCTGCTGCCTGCTTTGTTAATGGCCCAGGTTACAACTACAGTTACATATAAACTGCCGCATGGCCTGCAAACTGGCATTGAGGTTTACACCACCGAAGGCGATAAGCCGGTATGGCAAAAAAAAGCTGTAAAAGGCCGCGTGTCGGTTGTTGTTAAAACAAAACAGCCAGCTACAGGCTTTATGTATATTGCCGCCACCAGGCGCTTGTTTTCGTTTAGGGTGGAAGGTAAAACGGTGCAGCTTACTGATGCAGTTTACACACCTGTATCCGGCGATGAAGACCTTGCAGGCTCATCCCCCGAAATTTTTCCGGTAATTGATAAAAAGTTTTTAGATGTTACCAACAGCATTAAAAACCTGTCTGTAATACCAGCATCATTAAAAGATACCGCTGCCGCCAGGGTACAGGCAAAAAAATATTATGAATTGCTGCAGCACCTTGTGGTGTTTACCGATAGTGTGGTTTCTCTCTATCCCAATAACAATGTATCGCTGTTTACTGTTTTCAGGCTGGCAAGGTGGTGTTCCTACAGCCCGGATGTGTACCATTTGTTAAGTAAGCTTGACAGTAACCTGCTTAAAAACGATTTTGCGCATGAGCTTTTACGGCGGCAGGATAAGATATTGAAGGATAGTATGGATGTTGCGGGTAAAAAACCCGGCGGCATAGTACAAAAAGCCTTAACTACTACCGGCAGGTTAAAGGGTGGGGATGCCCGTATACGTTTACTGGTGTACTGGGATGAGTTTAGCAAACCCGCCAACGAACTTTTGGATGATATTAAAAGGCTGCACCTGTTATTTGGTAACAGCCAGCTGCAGGTTAATTTTTTATATACCGGCACAGGTGAAAATTGGGAGGCTATGATGAAGCAGCTTGGCCTGCCTGCATTTGCCAATTACCTGCGCTGCAGCAGGCCCGACCAAAAAGGCACCAGCCCGGTAATAACCAGCAGCGATAATACCTGTTTGCTTGCAGGTATTGGTGGTTATTACCTTTATCAAAAGGTAAGCCAGGCCAATTAGCCAGTTTAAATAATATTACCAATAAGTATATTGTTGTAACATTCAAATACAAAAGCCACCTGTTCGGGTGGCTTTTGTATTTGAATGCGTTGGTTATTATTTGCCGGTATGTTGGGCAGCCGTGTTATAGCTCTTTAATTTTAATATCCTTCAACCAAACTTTTTGGCCGTGGTGCTGAAACATAATGTGGCCATCAGTTGACTGCGCAAATTTTGGATTGTTCCTGTATTTGCTTTTGGCAATCAGTTCCTTTATTTTGGCAGAACCTAAATCGTATTCAACCACTTTGGCACCGTTTATCCAATGCTCAACATGGCCGTGGTTAACAATAAGTTTGGCTGTGTTAAACTCGCCCACCGGTTTCAGTACTTTGTGTTGTGGTGCAATAAGGTCGTACAGAGATCCTGCACTGCGTATGGCTGCGGTATCGTTAAAGCCAATATCATCAAGTAGCTGCATTTCAAAATTGTCAAGCCAGTTTGGGCTGTTGCCGTTGTGCGATTCGTGGGCGGAGTTCTCCTGCATGTAATAAAATACGCCGCTGTTACCCGCTTTTGATACGGCCCATTTAAACGTTAACTCAAAATTTTTGTAGTTGTCTCTCGTTAAAAAATCAACATTAGGCACATCTGGTTGTGCAACCAGTGCGCCGTTTTCAATTTTCCATTCCCGGCTGGGGAAGCTGTCCATCATATACCCCCGCAGTTTAGCAACCGACTTGCCATCAAACAGGGTTATCCATTTGCCTTTTTGGGCGGTGGCGGCCAATGCGCAAACAAGCAGCAGGCTGGCTAAAACGGGCTTTAATACTTTCATAATGCAGCAATTTATTGTGTTAACAAACCTACAGTAATTTAAAACCCTTTGGGTACTAAGTATTTAAAAAGGGGCAGGACGAATTGCCTGCTTTTTGTTTTTAAGGCGTACAAAGTATGCATGTCGCAAAAACATGTTGTCTGTACTTTTTACCCTGTTGCTATATAATCCTAAAAAATCTGCCCTTGGCCGGGTTTTGAT
>CAZRDD010000452.1:0-4525 GCA_964598675.1 uncultured Parafilimonas sp. | reverse complement strand
ATAATGCTCTTTGGCAATAAGGTCGTTTACTTTTATGCTCACCTGGTATTGCAGCAGCGGCCGGTAAAACCCGGTATTCATCAGCAGGTTAATGCTTATTACCGCAGGCACCAGCAGCGTTATTACGGCAGGCAGCGGCAATAGTTTTTTTAACACCATCACCAGTACGGTTATCAGCAGTACTGCGTAAACGCTTATCAGCAACCAGTTTACTGGTGGAAAGGGGAAGTACAGCAGCATAAACAAGGCCACCCCAAGCAGTGAGAAGATGATGGCATGCGCAGTAAAAAATATCTTTTTCAGCTTTAGCAATGCGCCGGTATAAAGCAGCGTGTATAAAAATTTACCGGTGATGATGGCCGCCAGCGGGAATACCACAAAAATGTAATGCGGCAACTGTGCCCGGCTGGATGCCAGGGCGCAATAGGTTATTATAAACCCGCCCGTTGTTATCCATTCCTCCTGGTTGTTTAATAAAAATCTTTTTTGGATGATTTGCCTTAGTTCGGAAAGCAGCCCGGCCAGGAAGAACAATATCCAGGGGAGAAAAGCCCACAGCATGTTTTGAAACAGGAAGAAAAAAGAGTCGTTCTCCCTGTCGGCACGGTCGCCGGTAATGCGGCCAAAACTCTGTGTCCAGTAAAAAAACTTTACCCCTGAAACATGCGTTTGGCCATTCACTGTTTTTTCGGGGTGAAGGTCAAACTGCTGGTAAAGTCCCCACGTCATTGGTGCCAGCAGTATGCCTATAATAACAATCATCAGCAGGTATTGCCAGCGGAAAAAATCTTTAAAACTGCGCCTTAGTATGATGTGTGGTATAAAGGCAAAGGCTGGTATCATTAACGCCAGCGGCCCCTTGGTAAGCATGCCGCCTGCAATAGCCACAGATGCCAGCAGCAGGTATTTCCATTTGTTTGTTTTAAACCAGGCAGCCAGTTGCCAAAGCGATAGTGTTACCCACCCCATCAGCATGGTATCTGTACGCACATCGTGGTTAATGAGGAACATGGCCTGGCAGCTAGCCAGCACCAGTGCGCTTAACAAGGCAATACGCTCAGTATAGTACAAACGCGCAAGCCGGTAAGTGCTGCAGATGGATAGAATGGAAAAAAGGAACGAGGGCAGCCTGTAAGCAGCAGCGCTTATGCCAAAAAAGTACATGCTTAACGAACCGAGCCAGAAATCCATTGGCGGCTTGTCAAGGTACTCGTGGCCCTGGTCGTACACCTGCAAAAAGCTTTTGTGTAAAAACATTTCGCGGCTCATGTTGGCATACTGGGCTGCGTCAATCTCCATCAGCGGTATGGCCCAGCCCGTTAAATATACCAGTATGCAAAGCACTATAAGTATGTAATAAGCCCTTCTTTCGTTGTTGCTCAGTTCGCCATTCATTCAATAAAATTAATGCTCTTTTACAAACCAGGCGTTAGCGGTGTTATATTTTGCTTCTAACACCACTTTGTAAAACGGTGAAGGCAAGGCTTTTATATCTACATCCACGTGCTTTGTGCCACAGGGTACTTCTGCCAGCAATTGATAATCATCCTTGCCGCCGGTTTTATAATTATTAGTGGCGCTAACCCAAATTTTTACGGTGCCGGTGGTATCTAAGGCAAACCAGCTAATATCTAATTTATCCTGTATTACATTCAATTCCGGGTGCGTTACCGATACCGGGCCGGTAAGGGGTATGCCATCCACTTCTCTTGCCGTTTCGGCAGGCAGGGGTATTTGTAAAAAACGGGCTATGGTAGGCATAATATCCACTATGCCCGGTGTGTAATAATGGGCATAGTTGTTCATGTTGGTATTGGCTACTATCCAGGTGCTGCGCTGCCTGGGGCTTTGCCCACCGTGGTCGCGGCCGTTTTTTTCTCCACGGCCATGGTCGGTGGTAATAACTATCAGCCATTTTTCATTAGAATGTGCCTGGCGGTATTCAATGGCTTTCCAAAGGCGGCCCACCTGGGCATCCATCATAGTTACAGCATCGTACATCTGCGGGCTATCGCCAAAAGCATGGCCCATATCATCGGTGTATTCAAGGTACACCCAGCTAAGGTCTGGCGCATTTTTGGTAATGCCTTTGCAGGCTTCATCAATAACACGTTCATCAATCTGGTGCAGGTAGCTGCTCTTTTTATCGTGAGGGTAAGAGGCTGTATCAAGCTCGTAACCATCGGCATGAAAGTCAACCCGGATGTTACCGGCAGCGGGCAGGCTGTCGCCCACCAGCTTGGTGCGGTTATCAAGCCAGGTGCTGTACACGGCTGTTTTTTTGTGTGGGTACTGCTCCTTCAGCAGCCTGAAAATGTTTTTATAATTGTAGTTGGGCGCTTTTATATCGTTATCCCAAACATTGTGTTTGTTAACCCAGGTGCCGGTAAGCAGGCTGTTGTAACCAACGGCCGAAATGGTAGGCGTTTGGTTGTAGCTGCCTTTGTCGCCACCCACATGGGCGCGTATATAAGTGCCTTTGGCGGCTATGGCGTTAAGGTTTGGGGTGTTTAGTTTTTCAAGCACATCGGCAGGTATGCCATCGGCAATAACAAAAACAACTTTTTGGCTGTAAGCATGCAGTGTAACCAAAACGGCAAAAGCAACAATAATACGTTTGTATATATTCTTCATGTTGATGATTATTTATTCTCCAGATATAGTTTGTTTGCAGGTATTATTTGTTTGGGTACACCGGGGCCTTTGTACATAACATCCAGCCAAAAACCGCCGGAACCATTGTAGTATTCAACCTTAACAAGGTGTTTGCCTGCGGTTAAATCAATGCTGTTGTTTTTTTCAATTACACCATGGTCCCCGTCGTTGTTCACCACTTCCTTGCCATCAATGTACAGTTTGCTGCCATCATCGCTGCGGGTGTAAAAAGTGTAGCTGCCGGGCCTGTCTGCCTGCAGGTAGCTTTGCATTATTACGCCAAAGGTGGTAGTGTCTTTACCAAACAGTGGCAGTATCTGCTCACGGTTTAGGTTAAACTCGTAACTGTTCCATTCATTCCTTTGGGCCAGCAGGCTAAAGGCGGGCATGTGGTTCCACTCAAAGCCGGTAAAATATTGCACATGCACACCCGGGCTATTTTTAGCGGAGGTTATGCGGTAATAGGCTGTTACCGGCTGGCTGGCATTGCCAGCCGCATCGAAGGACGTTGCTGTAACAACGGTAGTGGTATCTACGGTAAAAGGTGCCGTGTATTGTTTGGAGGCGGTGGTTGGCAAGGTGCCATCTGTTGTGTAGCGGGTAATGGCAGCCGGGGCCATGGTTTGCATGCTTACGGTGGCACTGCTATCTATATACAAGCCTCCGGCCTGTTGGTAAAGGTGCCGCCAGGGGTAAATTTTTGGGGAGGCAATAAGCGATTTGCCTAAGTAAAGGTTTGAAGGCTCACTAAAGCCGGTAAACGCGCTTTTTATGGGGCGGCCGGTCCAGGCATAAGGCGGTACAATGTGCAGGGCAAAGGCTATGGTGGCTGCAAGGTCGTACGTGTATACCTGTTGTTGAACGGTGTAACCTGTTTTTATACTTGCACCATGCAGTACCATGGTTATTTCGCCTTCTTCAATGGTGGCACCGCCGTGGCCAAAGCCAACGCCACCATGGTCGGCCGTAACGATAAGCAGGGTGCTTTTCTCTATGCCTGCGTCTTTAATGCTTTGCCAAACCTGGCCAATCAGCGAGTCGGCTTTTGATACGGCTTTATAGTATTCCGTTGTGCCGTGGCCGTATTCATGCCCGGCATCATCCACATGGTCAAGGTGCATAAAGCCAAATACGGGCTTTTTTGCTTTTATATAATTTGAAAATTCGGCGGCGGTAGCCGTTTCGTTGGGTGTGTTACGGTTGTAATTAACGGCGCTTTTTTCAAACAGCCTGCCAAAACCGCCCCATTGGTAAACCGCGCCAATTTCGGCGTTGGGTTTATTGCGGTGTATCCAGCCAAAAATGGTGGGGAAGATGCCATCTTCATCGCTTACAACAGGTGGCAATGTATAATCGGCCCTGCCCCAGTCGTTATCAATAATACCATGCGCTTCGGTGCCTGCACCCATAATCATAGAGGCCCAGTTTGGGCTGCTGGAAGAGGGTAACACCGTGCGTACATTCCATTTAACCGCGCCTTCCTTTATTAACTGGTGCAATACTGGTGTAGCTGCTGTGCGTATACCATCGGGGCTGGTGCCATCTAAGCCAATTACTATTACGTGCTCAATGCCTTGCGGGTATTTTTCCTGGGCATTGGCTTGTTGTGCGGCGCAGGCAAACAGCAGGGTGAGCGCTGCAAAAATAGCGGGGGATATTTTCATATTACTTGTGCATTAAACAGGCGGCAAAAATATAGGCAGGAAATGTACCAAAGGGCTGAATAAATTAATTAATGATTATATAAAGTGGCGGATGTGCTGCTTTTTACTGGTATTTAAAAACATCGCCTTTATATACAATAAGCATCACCAGGAAAAGCAAAAAAAGTGCGTACAGTGAAAGGTTGAGCAGATTATTGGAGCGCATA
>CAZRDD010000451.1:0-4528 GCA_964598675.1 uncultured Parafilimonas sp. | reverse complement strand
GGAAAGCAGGTGGAAAGTAAATTTAGCGGTACTATACCGTTAAGCTGGGTAAACTCCGCCGATACCTCCAAAATTAAAAAGCTTGAAATTGTAGAATTATTACGCAGGCAATATGATATTAAAGGCTATGTAAGTGATTTTTTGATTGATGACAATCAATGCTCCTTGTCGTTTAAAGGGCCTGGCTACAGTGCCGATGCTTTTATAAGCCGTACTGATGGAAAATTCAAATTGTCTGTTTTAAAGCTTGGCATTGTTGCCGTTTTAAACGATCTTCATAAGGGGCGCGACAGTGGGCAGGGCTGGGGTATATTGATTGATGTTTCGGCAGTATTGCTGATTTTAGTATCGCTAAGCGGTTTGGTAATGTTGCTCTTTCTAAAAAAGAAGCGCTTTAGCGGCATAGCCTGGGCGGTTGTTGGCGGTGTTGTTTGCTATCTTGTTTACAAAATATTTGTACCTTAAACTATACAGTGGCACAAGTGAGCTGCAATACGCTTTTAATTGTCTTCCCTCATCATTTTAAATTATAGAAAATAAAAATATTAAAACTATGGCAAACTTAAAAAATGCAAAAGCTGGGAGTATCCGGTTAGCGTTGATAGTCTTTTTAGTGTTGTCTGTTGCCTCTGTGGCCACAAATCTCGCGGCACAGGGCATACCCAAAGTAACCTTGCTTGCATTATCAAAAGACGACCACACACTGGCTATTGTAAACCCTGTTACATTAAAGATTATTGCACGCGTGCCGGTGGGCAAAGACCCGCACGAAGTAATTGCTTCAACGGATGGAACAAGGGCTTATGTAACCAATTACGGCGGAGGCAGTTTGCACGAGTTAAATGTAATTGACCTGGTTAGCCAAAAGGCACTGCCTGCTATTGACACCAGGCCGTTATATGGCCCGCACGGCATTACGTTTGTAAATGGAAAAGCATTGTTTAGTGCGGAGGGCTCCAAAGCCGTTGGCAGTTACAATCCGGTTACCAACAAACTTGATTGGAGTATGGGTACTGGCCAGGACAGAACGCATATGATTTTTGCCACACCAGATGGTAAAAAAATTTATACAACAAATGTTTCTTCGGCCACTGTAAGTATTCTAACTGATACGCTGATACAGCCAGGAGGTTTTGCTCCTCCCGGTGCCAAACCACATGAGGACTGGGTACAGACTGTTATTCCGGTAGCGAAGGGTTCAGAAGGTTTTGATGTTTCTCCCGATGGCAGGGAGTTGTGGACTGCTGGCTCCGATGATGGTGTTATATCTGTTGTTGACCTTGTAATAAAAAAATTGAGTACCTCCATTGATGCAAAGGCGGTAGGCGCTAACCGGCTGAAGTTTACGCCAGATGGTAAAATGGTACTTATTACCAGCCTGCGTACCGGCGATTTGTTTATTTATGATGCTGCAACACGTAAAGAAATTAAAAAGTTAAGTACCGGTCATGGTGCTGCTGGTATATTGGTAGACCTTGATGGCAGCCGTGCCTTTATTGGCTGTTCCGCAGATAATTATGTTGCAATTGTTGATTTAAAAAAGCTTGAAGTTACCGGCCATCTTAATGTTGGTGGAACACCTGATGGGCTTGCGTGGGCCGTATTGCCAGGGCGATAAGGCCATGGAGGACATGATTTTAATTACCGCCTAAACTTGATTGATACAATATTGCTGTTTATATCTGGTGCTCAAAGAGGTTGTTTAATAAGCCTGTATGTTTTAATGTTTATTGCATCTTAATTCATGCCAAAAATATATAAACGGGTATTTGCATATCTTCATATTGGTGTTACAATCTGTAATCATACATTCAGCACTGTAAAAACAAATTAATAATGGAACATAAAGCAAAATCAATACGGCCATTTATTGGTGCAGCAGATTTTAAGGTGTCCCGTAGCTTTTACTGCGACCTGGGTTTTGAAGAGAGCATGATCGCTCATAATATGAGTTATTTTAAAACAGGGGCGTTTGGCTTTTACTTGCAGGACGCCTACGTTAAAGACTGGATAGATAATACAATGATATTTATGGAGATAGACGATGTAAGCCGCCACTGGAACGAATTGAGTGCACTTGGCCTTACCGAAAAATATAAAAACGTAAGGTTAACTCCTATAAGGTATTACGATTGGGGGCGGGAGTGTTTTTTGCACGACCCATCGGGTATTCTTTGGCATTTTGGTGAATTTAATAAGTAAGCATTACCTAAGCAATGCTTACTTATTAAACCGATATGCTGTGTTGGGTAATTTGTAAAAATTGGAATAACAAAGCTTGTTACAGCTTATTTTATGAGGTAATAATTTAACTTTAACTGTAGTGATGAATTGTCTATGCCTGAAGTTGTGCTTCGCGTATTTGAAGCCTTGGGGAAATATGCCAAATTAAATTCAAACCTGTTATAATCAATACCTGTACTAACACAGGTATTCAGCCAAAAAGTTTCTGTGCCATCAATATAGTGATCATCTGTATAGCCCGAATTGGTAGAACTTGTGCGTATAAACTTTAGTTGGTTTGACGGGTAGCTTGAAAAATTGAACCCAGCCCCTGCGCTAACAAACCATTTTAGTTGTTTTTGATTATAAACATTATAGAGCAATTGTGGGTGGAAGCCTATGTTTACCTGGCGATATTTAAAAAAGTATTGTTCTGTGTATTGGGTAAAGTCTCTAAAACGATATGCATCCGTTTTAAAAGCAGTAGCATGCAACTGTAGCCTCAAAACTATTCTGCCTACCTGTGGTTTAATAACCCAATCGTACCCTGCATCTGCAACCGGAATGTAGGAGGTGGTATTGCCGTTATAATTGTCAAAACCAACCAGGGTAAGCGTTCCCTGGTTAATACCTGCACCCACAAAAAAGCGTTGTTGATGGAGTTTTTGTTTGGCTAAGGTAATTTTATCGCCCTCTGTTGTAAAGTTTAATTTATAGCAAATAGCTTCAATATCACCATGAAAATAACCTGCTTCGTTAATTTTAGAAAGAAGCTTTTTATCTTCAGGCAGGTATTTTGCAGCAATATTGGCCAGTGTAAACCGGTACTCTTTATCCTCACTTATCTGGCCGTTAATCATATACATGCTGTTTAATAATTCAACAGGCGTTGTTGAGCCATTTTCCTGCACATAAAAGCGCAGTTTCAATTTATCCCGGTAAGAAAATAGTGTAACGTTTTTACCCTTAACCAGTACTTTCAGAAAAACGGTTTTTGTTTCAGTGGTGGTGTCTCTGTCTCCCAGTTCTGATAATATTATTTTGTCAAGGCTTATTTTTACCGTTTTACGGCTATACTGTTCCAGCCCGGCAACATCAAAATAAGTAACATCGCTAACCTCAAAACGTTTTGCAGGGGCATTTTTATCAGTGGTAAATAAAATAGAGTAGGGGTTTGTAGTCCACTCTTTGTAATCAATAAAGCCCCTGGTGGTATCTGTATTGTTAAATACAATGGTGGCTTCCTGTAGGTTTTTTTGAGCGTGGTTTTTGAGCGAGCAAATACAAAACAACAGCACAAACAATTTGATTTTTAAAGGCATAAAATTTAAGAGTTTAGTTGAGATGGGTGCGAAACTAAGCAGTATTGTTTTTTGCGCCAATAAATATTTTAGCATCTGTAGTTTTTTAAGGCCTACCCGCAATATGTATATAAGCAAAACCAGCACAGTTAAAGGTTGTGCTGGTTTTGCAATACATAAAATTCTATTTTACAAGGCCTTATTATTATCGCCAGGGGTTTTGTCAACCAGCCTTAAAAAGGGGTCAATGCCAACGCTTACAGGTTTGCCTGTTACTATAACCTCAATAGTATGTAAACCAGCGGTAAGTTTATGCCTTTGCAGGTAAACAGGGTTAACCTGGGGGTAGCCTTGTTTGGTTTGTGTATCTGCTGCAAAAACACCAATGTCAATATAATCGTTCATTGCTTTGGCTTCCTGCTCATTGCCATTAGTATCCTCGTAAGTTTTGCCTGTGCTTATGTTTATGGTAACTTTATACTGATTGTTTTTTAGTGGTATAGCCATTGCAGAAAGCACCCTGTTATTGTAAAAACAAACCTTTTCCCAACTGTCATTCAGGTAGTATTGCAAACTGTCTGGCGTATGTTTTTTTATGCAGTTATACAGTTCTTTACTGCCTGCGTATGGCGGTACTGTTTTAAACGCATAGTTGTTGTAAAATTCGCGCAGTGCGGCATTAAGGCTGTCTTCTCCTATAAAGTGTTTAAGACTTAATAATGCAAGGCCCGCTTTATTGTTTTGCTCATTCCACCTGTCGGAATGCAGCAAGGGGTTTTGGTCATGAATGGTTCTGCCTCTTTGCCATAAATAACCATCCAGCTCTTCGGATATTACATTGCGTATATTATTCTCGCCATATTTTTTTTCCATCATTACCAGGGCCGCATATTTGGGCAACCCGTCTGATATTATTTGGGCCCCTCTCGTGTGGCTTGGTGCCACCTGGCTGCCCCACCATTTTTTTGCCAGTTGCTGGGCCGTAATAAAATAGCAATAATCCC
>CAZRDD010000450.1:0-4530 GCA_964598675.1 uncultured Parafilimonas sp. | reverse complement strand
AAGCTGTTGCATCTGCACTAAGATTATAAAACTGTTTATACCAACTTGACTTTTTAGCATATAGAAAAAACAGTTTGCCCGACATTAGTTACCCTTAACAAAAGGTGTATCTACGCCGGGCAACTATAATAGCATGGCTTGCAAACAAGCTTTCAATAGCTGGTACAATTATCCCTTCACCCCCTGCCACACAGGCTTATTCAATTTTTAAAGCGTTTGCATAAAATTCAGCCGGTTTATTTTCTGGCAGGTGTACGGCAAGCCCGCTGGCTGTTTGTTCAAAAGCAAGGGGCTGGCTGCTGCCAAGTAACGTAACTTTTGTTATGGCGCCGGGGCGGTACGTATTGCCGCTTGCCAGGCTTTTTATAAGGGAAATGCCATCATCGGGCCAGCCCATTACAATGGCGTACAACACGTTGTTTTTTGTGGTAAAACGTATGTCCTGCGCGGTAAAGGGTTTGCCTTTGCCCTCGTTAAAGCCTTGCGCCGTTAAGGCCGCAGCGCTTTGCTGTGCCGGGCCTTCGCCGAAAATTTGCCAGGGCCTGGTGTTGTAAATACCTTCGCCGTTTCGGCTCATCCACCTGCCAATTTCTTCCACCACCAACCTTTCCTCACTGTCAATGGTTCCATCGCCTCTAACGGGTATATTAAGCAACAGGTTGCCGTTTTTGCTCACCACATCCACCAATGTATGTATAACCGTTTTGGCGGTTTTGTACTCCTTACGGTCGTAAATACCACGGTCGTAATGCCAGCCGCCTATGCAGGTATCTGTTTGCCAGGGCAGCGGCTCTATAGTATTGCTTTGTCCGCGTTCAATATCCCACACCATGGCCTGGCGTTGTTGTTCATCCAGTATTTTACCTGTAATTACGGCCTGCAGCGCACCTTTATCTTTTATGCTTTTATTATACATGTGTGCAGCAATGCGCAGGCCTGCATCGCTGGCGGGCCAAAGGGGCAAAGCGGTATCATCAAAATAAAGTAGGTCGGGGTTGTATTTGTTAATCAGTTCAATCGTTCTGTTGTAAAACTTATCAAGATATGCCGGGCTGGGTGTGGCCACCCCGTTGCCCCAGTTCCATTGCGTGTGTATGGCCCCGTTATCAAGGCTGTTTTGGCTTAACGGGTGGTTTTGTGCGTAAAGCTCCTGCGGGTCAAGGCCGTTCCACCATTTGTTTTTACCGGCTTCTTTGGTAAGCTTGCCATCGTAAGGCACCCCGGCATACGGCCCTGTTTTATCAGCCCTTTGCGCTGTTTCGTACCAACTCCAGGCGTGGGCTGCGTGTATGCTCACCCCAAAAGGCAATTGCTGCTGTTTTGCCGCCTTGGCCCACCCCCCAATAAGGTCTTTTTTAGGACCCACCTTTACCGAGTTCCACGGCTGGTATTTACTATCGTACAGGTCAAGGTTATCGTGGTGGTTGGCAAGTGCCACAAAATATTTGGCACCAGCATTTTTATACAAGGCAACAAGTGCTTCGGGGTCCCATTGCTCGGCTTTCCATTCGTGTATAACATCTTTAAAACCAAAAACAGAAGGGTGGCCATATTTTTGCAAGTGAAATTTGTACTGCCAACTGCCCTCCTGGTACATGCCACGCGCATACCAGTCGCCCGCTTCGGGCTGACACTGCGGCCCCCAGTGTGCCCATATACCAAACTTGGCATCGCTAAACCAGGCGGGTGTTTTATATGCCTGCAACGACGGCCAGGTGGGCTTAAAAGGGCCTTGCTGCATCTTTTCACCAGCGGCATTAAATGCAGCCGCCTGTAACTGACGCGATAACAAAAAAGCGGGTACCGATAACCCCAACTGTTTAATGAATGTTCTTTTTTTCATATTTCAATACAATGTTTATCTATTTAGCTGGCCTTGCGCGTAACAGCACTGCAAATAATATTTTGTTTGATGGCAGCGATGGCAAGCATTAAACATAAACCGGCTAACAATTGTCAATTTTACAATTTTATTTTGAAAGGAGTGGATATACTTGATTTAATTTTTCTGTTTCAATGGATAATTGAGGATGGCTTACGGGCAATTAACAGCAATCTTCCGCCCGGAGCAGGCGAAGAATACGAATCGCTCCTTTCTACTAAAGTGATAGCTTGCTCGTTTGCCCAATGCCAGCCTGCCCAAGTTTTTTGGCCAACCGGGCGGGTGTGCTAAGCAGACTGTTGCCGCCACTGCCTGCCTGGTGTAGTACAGCATGCCTGGTGTAAAGTTAACCGGTGTAGCAGCCTTGCAGCAGCAACGGATATACCTTTGAAATTACCCGGCAGAGGAGCCTTTTACATCTGCCCTTTCGTCGGTGGTATTGCTTAGCCTGTTTACGCTGAACAAAAATTTTATGGTTAGCTGGTCGCCGTCGAAGATGCAGGTAAGGCTGTCGCCATGCACGGTTTCTATAAAGCGCCAGGTAAGCAGCAGCGTGTTGGTGTTAAGCCAGGTGGCAGAGGCCGCCACAATGCTGTCAAAATCAATCCGCCGCAGGCTGAACAACGAATGTGGCGCAGGTTTAAGGTTGCCCTCCCGTACCCAGTGGTGTATGCCGTTGGTAATTACCACATCGGGTTTGCCCTCTTCTGTAAGCGTAAACACACAGTTTTTGCCCGTAAAGCTAAACGATACCGTACTGGCGTTAAAAGGGTTTGCCTGCAACCGGTATACTTTGCCATTCACCTGGCTTTGCATGGGGCTTGTGGCGGCAACTGCAGGCGGTTGCCAGGCCAATGCGCCTAAAGTGTTTGCCAGCAGGTGGTGCACAGGGCGGTTTTTCGGCAACGGTGCGGCCCCTTTCATGGCGGGCACCAGTATATCCCAAACCATTTGCATGGTAGTTTTGGTAGCAATGCTTTCGCTGGTAATGGCCACCACTGCATCTTCATCGGGCAAAATCATACTATACTGGCCATAGGCACCATCGGCACGGTAGCCGCCGGGCGGGTTAAGCCAAAACTGGTACCCGTAACCGTAGCCCCAACTGCTGTCGTTCCTGCCGTTTTCAATGTGTTTGGCACCGGCAGTGGCCACCCAGTTTTTGCTGAGTACCTGCCTGCCCTTCCATACGCCGTTTTGCAGGTATAACTGGCCAAATTTGGCAATATCTTCGGTACGCATCCTAAGGTGAGAAGCCCCCATGTTTATGCCATCGGGGTTCTCCGTCCAGGTGGCAGTTGTAATTTCAAGCGGCTGGTACAACCTTGGCCGCAAATATTCGTGGGCGGTAATGCCGGTTACTTTTTTTATAATGGCGCTTAGCATAAAGCTTGCCCCCGAATTGTACATAAACTGGCTGCCGGGTTCAAAAACCACGGGCAGGCTTAAAAAAGTTTTTGACCAGGGGGTGCCTGCGGGCGATTTTTCCAGGAGAAGAATACTGTCTTTCGCATGCCCTACCGACATGCTTAACAAGTGCTTTACTTTCAGCTTTTCAAGGTTGGCGCTTATAACGGCGGGCTTCTCTGCTTCAAAAAACTTTATTACAGGGTCTTCCACCGTAAGCAACCCTTCGCTAACGGCAAACCCTATGGCTGTGCTTGTAAAGCTTTTGCTTAAGCTGTATAGCTGCTGCCGGTGTTCTTTGCTGTAGGGGTACCACCAGCCCTCGGCTATAACGTGGCCATGCCGCACAATCATAAGGCTGTGAAACTCCTGCCCGCTGCCCTTTACAGCCTCCAGAAACCGGGCAATAGCCTCCGACGGAACGCCCTGGGCCTCGGGTGTGCTGCGTGGCAGCACCATAAGCCCTATGCCCGCCCTGGCATACGCCCAAGCAGGCATGGTGGCTAAAATACCCATACCGGCTGCGCCCAGCCCGGCCTGTTTTATAAAGCTGCGCCTGTTTGGCATAGTAAAACTGTTTAGTGTTTTAATAACTAAATGTAGCTTAATTTAATGGCGGGCTGTATGGCCTGCAGCACTGTTGCAACACACAGGCTTTAACACGGCTCATTATCAGCGCGTTAGTTTGTTTGCGCCATGCGCTAATAATTTACTAAGCCTGCTGGCTGTTATAATGGAGGCTAAGCTTTAGCGTGTTGCTGCGCAACGCTTGCTGTTTT
This sequence comes from uncultured Parafilimonas sp., assembly GCA_964598675.1. Taxonomy (GTDB): domain Bacteria; phylum Bacteroidota; class Bacteroidia; order Chitinophagales; family Chitinophagaceae; genus JABDFW01. The sequence goes on along the minus strand of CAZRDD010000450.1, from coordinate 462 downwards.
TTTAACGCATACGAGGATAGATGTTGATGGGTATTTTACCCATTGGCAGATAGAAACATTAGGAAAACATAGAGATGGTTATTAGAAAAACAGTAGTTGTACTTCAATGCCTGGGCAACATTGCAGAGCAATGTCATCGTTTATTCTTACTGCCTACTAATTATACCAGGCAACACCGTTTCTTCAAACTTACTTGTATAAACCTCTAATGGATAAGCAGTACCTGTTTGATGCACGCCGCCAAAAAACTTATCAATAATAAGGGGGCTGTTACCTGCTAAACAGTAAGAAAAATTACCTGTTTCAATGTATTCTTTTGAATTGTAGAAGAAAATCCAGTAACACTCTTTTTCAATAGTTTCATTTTCAAGCAGCACAATTTCTAATTTGGCAGAGCTGGACATATTATGCAAACTTGTATTTGCTATGCTCACAGCCTTGGTTAAATCAATCACAACAATA
>CAZRDD010000449.1:0-4545 GCA_964598675.1 uncultured Parafilimonas sp. | reverse complement strand
ATAGCAACAAGCCTTGTAGCGAAGACGTTATAGCACACAATAGAGAGAGCGGAAGTACCGATACCTAATGCAGTGTTATACAACGCTTCAGAGATACCTACTGACAGTTTAGCTGAAGCGTCAGCACCACCGGCTTCACCCAAAGAAGAGAATGAACGTATCATACCCATTACCGTACCTAACAAACCTAACAGGGTTGCAATAGAGGCGATAGTAGAAAGGAATACGAGGTTTTTTTCCAGCATAGGCAGTTCAAGAGCAGTAGCTTCTTCAACTTCTTTCTGTATGTTAAGCACTTTCTGCTCAGTATCCAGTTCAGCGTTGCTGATCATTTCTTTGTACTTACGTAAGCCAGCTTTCATTACGTTACCTACTGAACCTTTCTGTTTGTCGCACTCAGCAATAGCTTTGTCAACATCTTTGTTGGCAAGGTTATACTGCACTTTACGTACAAATTCAGCAATGCTGCCTGTACCTGCTGCTTTAGTTACAGTAAGAAAACGTTCAACCACGAAAGTTAATACAGTTAACAATGTACCAATAAGGATAGGCACGATGATACCACCCGTGTACATACGGCTCCAGGTACCCTTAGGTCCCTCATGCGAAGGCCAAAACCCGCCTGTTTTATCCGGCTGAGTAAAATTTGAAACATCGCCCAGAATAAAACGCCAAACCAGATAACCTATAATAATACAAGTTAATGGTGCTAACCAGGATACTGAGTTACCTGATTTCTTAGGTTGTACAGATGTCGTGCTCTTTGATGCTGCTGCTGTGGCAGTTGGTTTAGTTTCAGCCATGACGCAATTGATTTTTTAGGTTTTTAATTACTGATGTTCAAAAATTTAATTAGCAATTCTACTGAAAATTCGTTTTAAATAAAAAGTATTTTTTAAATAAACTCCGGAAGGGATGTGCAAAGTAGAAATTTCTTTTAAAGTAACCAAGTTGCATTTTTAATTTTTTATAAATACTTTGTTTTTATCGGTCAAATAGTACGGCAAGCAAGCTTATTTTTGAGGCTGGCCCGATAAAATCCATATTTTCAATTGAGAATATCTACAAACATGAAAAAATTGTTAACATTAAGCTTACTTGTAATTTGTTGTTTCAGTTTCGCCCAAAAACCTGCTGTACCGGCGCCAGCCGCCCCACCGGTTTCTACCAGTATACCACCTGTAAAAAGCCCGCCCGAAACTGGCCCCAAAAAGTTTACCGATTTTATTACCCCAAAAACCATAACCAGGCCCGGCCTTTTTACCATATATAAAACTGATGATAAATGGTATTTTGATATACCCGACTCCGTTTTTAACCGCGAACTGATGGTGGTTACACGCTTTAGCAAAGTAGCCGGTGGCGGTGGTGTTTATGGTGGAGAGCTGGCCAACAGCCAAACGATTGTTTGGGAAAAAGGCCCTGCCAATAACGTATTTTTAAGGGTTGTGGCCATTATAAGCCAGGCAGACTCCACCAACGCTATTTATAAAGCAGTAAGCAACAGCTATATTAACCCAATTGCAGCGGCATTTGATATTAAAGCCACCGGTAAAGACTCTGCCAGTGTTATTATAGATGTTACCGATTTTTTTAAAGGCGATAACCAGGTGGTAAGCGTGCAACCAGGCTACAAACGCAGGTTAAACCTTAACGGGCTGGCTGCTGACAGGTCGTACATCCAGTCAATAAACAGTTACCCTTTAAATACCGAAATAAAAACGGTTAAAACATTCTACTCCTCATCGGGGTTTGGGCCATCTGCCCCCGGCACCACTACCCTGCCTGCCGCAGATATAGCTGGTGCTGTAACAGTAGAAATGAATACCTCTTTTATTATACTGCCTAAAGTACCCATGAAAAAAAGGGTGTTCGACCCCAGGGTTGGCTTTTTTGCAGATGATTACCAGGTGTACACCGATGACCAGCAAAAAGTAGCTAACGATGTATTTATTGTACGCTGGCGCCTGGAGCCTAAGGATGAGGACGTTGAGAAATGGAAAAAAGGCGAATTGGTGGAGCCTAAAAAACCCATAATTTATTATATTGACCCTGCCACGCCCAAACAGTGGAAGCCTTACCTGATAAAAGGTGTTAACGAATGGCAGCAGGCATTTGAAAAAGCTGGCTTTAAAAATGCCATTATGGCTAAGGAATGGCCTGTGAACGACACCACCATGAGCCTGGAAGATGCCCGTTTTTCTGTAATACGCTACTTTGCATCCGATATAGAAAATGCTTACGGCCCCAACATACACGACCCCCGTAGCGGCGAAATACTGGAAAGCCATATTGGCTGGTACCATAATATTATGAAGCTGCAGCACGATTGGTATATGATACAAACTGCTGCCGTTGACCCCAAAGCAAGAAAAATGAAGTTTGACGACAGCCTGATGGGCGCACTTGTTGCATTTGTGTGCAGCCACGAAATTGGCCACACCCTGGGGCTGCGCCACAACATGGGCAGCAGCAGCAAAACCCCGGTGGAATTACTGCGTAACAAAGCCTGGGTGGAAAAATTTGGGCATACCGCTTCTATTATGGACTATGCGCGTTTTAACTATGTAGCCCAGCCCGAAGACAATATAAGCGAAGCGGGCCTTATTCCCCATATTGGTGCGTACGATAAATGGGCCATACAATGGGGCTACACCCCTACCAGTGCAACCAGCGAAAAAGACGACCAAAAAATAGCGAACAAATGGGTGATTGACAGCCTGGCGGCCAACCCACGCCTTTGGTTTGGCACAGAAACAAACCCTTACGACCCCCGCCTGCAAACTGAAGACCTGGGGGACAATAACATGAAAGCCAGCGAATACGGCATTAAAAACCTTAAACGCATACTGGCGCAATTGCCCACCTGGACCAAAGAGGAAGCCGACACCTACAATAACCTGCAGGATATGTATGGGGAACTGGCACTACAGTTTAACAGGTATGTGAACCACGTACTAAGGAATGTTGGCGGCATTTACGAAACACCTAAAAGCGTTGAACAGCCGGGCGATGTGTACGAGGCCACCCCAAAAGCCATACAAAAAGAAGCTGTTGCTTTTTTAAACAAACAGCTTTTTAATACACCGTACTGGCTTGCCGATAAAAACGTTTTAAACAAATTTACCAACCCTGTAAGCAACGATGCTGTTGCCACCATACAAAACAACGTACTAAACAACCTTTTAAGCGCAGGCAGGTTAAACAGGCTGGCATTGTGCAACACCAGGTTTGGCGCAGCCACTTACCAGGCGGATGATTTTTTAAACGATGTTAAAAAAGGCGTTTGGGCCGAGCTTACAACCCTGAAACCTATTGACAGCTACCGCCGGAACCTGCAAAAAACTTACGCCGAGGCATTGATAAACCTGATTAGTAATGCTACTCCATCGCTATCAGTTCAAACAGGGGGTATTAGTTACTTTTTTGGGCCAAGCATTAAAAACACCGACGTATCGTCCATTGTACGGGCACACCTGGTGGAGTTAAGAAGCAGCATACTTGCTGCTATACCCGGTACTACAGATAATTTAAGTAAATACCATTTGCAGGATGTTGCAGAACGTATTAAAAAAGCGCTGGACCCCAAATAATACCTTAAGGCTATTACCAACAGGTAAAGCATAGCTTTTAAATACAATTTCGGCAGGGGGATTACCATCGTTGTTTCCCCAAAAAAACAATAAAGCCTGCCGCGTAAAAACGGCAGGCTTTATTGTTTATGTCCTTTAAAGGATATAAATCAAGGCAGAAATAGCATTACCACATATCCGCAGGCACGCATTTTTTACGCGCCCGCTCTTTTCAACGCTTCCCTTGCCTGGCTGAACCAGGTACGGGCGGCCCTGCGTTCACGGCTGGTTAGCTGGCTTTCTTCTTCAAGCAGTTCGTTCCATATTTTTTTGGCCTCCTGCAGCCTGCCTGTGCGCTCAAGCAGCAGTGCATACTGGCTGCGGGCTTCAAAATTGTCAAACCGGCCTTTCATTTGCAAAAACTCCTGCTCAGCCTGGGCTGTGTTGCCCGTTTTATCTAATGAAACCGCATATAAAATGTGCGCGCGGGAGCGTGCAAACTGTGGCAGCCTGTAAATTTTTCGTGCAATGGGCAATACATCATTATAACGCTGTGTATTGTAATAAGCCACTATCAATTGTTTAAGTACGTACTCGTTTTCAGTAAAAGCACCGGTAAGGCTGCTTTCGTACAGGTGTATGGCCTTATCAACCTGGCCTGTACCCAGGTAGGCATCTGCCAGGGCTACCCTGTTGTTAAACGTGTCGGAAAACTTAAGCTGCTGTTCCAGCTTTTTAATGCGCCCGGCCGAAAACACCACCGCCCCCAGGCCATCACCCACATTTTGCAAATCCCTGCGGCTAAATATTTCTGTAAAAATGTAGGCAACACTACCTATAAAGGGCACGAAAATAATAAACCATATCCAGCCGTTTTCCCTGCCTTTGCGCAGACAATGAATAACACATAAGGCCTGCAGGCCAATAATAAAATAATAGTAAGGGTTGTTGCCATAAAACATGTTAAAAACGG
>CAZRDD010000448.1:0-4550 GCA_964598675.1 uncultured Parafilimonas sp. | reverse complement strand
GGCATCCCATAGTATGCCGCCAATTTTCTCATTCATAATAGTATAATTATTTTATCGCTTTTATCTTTCAACCCCTATTGCAATACCCGTTTAACAATCCTTAGTTTATGGGTACGTTTGCCCGTTATACTGTGTACAATACCCTGGTTATCAATTTTATCAACCCTTACATAACCCGAGGCATGAATAATAGACTGGCTGTTTAACAAAATACCCACATGGGTAATACGGCCTTCGTCATTGTCAAAAAAAGCAAGGTCGCCGCATTGGGCCTCCTGCAAAAAGCCTACTACTTCGCCCTGTGTAGCCTGCTGGTAAGCATCGCGCAGCAAAGCTACATGCAGCATTTTAAACACCTGCTGGGTAAACCCGCTGCAATCAATGCCAAAGTTACTTTTGCCACCCCACAAATAAGGGGTATTAAGGTATTGTTCCGCAAGTTGTTTTACCAACTGTGCGGCAGGTAAATGGCTGGCCCTGTGCTGTAGCGCTGCCTCATCAAACGCTATGGAATAATTACCAAAACGCACGTTGGCAAATACCGGCGTGGCAACAGGCAATTGTACCAGGGTATTGTTCAGCAAGGCTTCCTCAAACCTTGTATCAATATAAGAAACAGGCTCAAAGGCGGCTTTATCTTCCACGGGGGCAAGCTGGCTTTTGGCGCACAAGCCTTCGTAACCATCGTACAGGCATTTAATATGGGTAAAGTCGCCGGACTCATCCAGCACCTCGCCCACCTCCCCAAACAGCAGTTGGCTTACCATTTCGCTTTTATGCGATGCGGTACTGCGCATGGGGCATACCCCGGTAATGGCTACTACATAAGGCATAGTTAAAATTTTGCGGCAAATTATGGATTTTGCCACTTGCTGCATCTTAGTTGTCTATTTAATTATTTACTTTAACAGAGTGAGTACCAACACACCTGACCATACAGACGATAATCAACTGCTGGAACATTTTTACCGCAGCAAGGATAACCAGTGGCTGGGCCTGCTGCTACAGCGTTACACCCTGCTGCTGCTGGGCGTTTGCATGAAGTATCTTAAGAACGAAGAAGAAGCCAAAGACACCGTTCAGCAGATATTTTTAAAAGTAATTACAGAGTTGCATAAATACAAGGTTGACTATTTTAAAAGCTGGCTGTACATGATTGCCCGTAACCAGTGCCTGATGCGCCTGCGCGATAAGCAGGGCAAAACAGCAAAGGAGCTTACCGAAACCATGTACCTTGCGGAACCGGAAAGCGTGGTGGCAGAGCTTGCCGAAAGGGATGCACTACTGGCTGTTATGGAAGAAACCCTGCAGGAACTGAACGAGGAGCAAAAAACATGTGTAACTTTATTTTACCTGCAAAAGAAAAGCTACAACGAAATAAGTGAAACAACCGGGTACACCCTGCTGCAGGTAAAAAGCCATATACAAAATGGCAAACGCAACCTGAAGCTGCTGGTTGAAAAGAAAATGCATTAACAGAATGGAAGATATAACCAATATATGGACCAGTGATGATGAGCTGAACGAAGAGCAGCTTATGCAATACATAAAAGGTAATGCAACAGGGGAAGATATACATGCTATTGAAAAACAAATGGCCGACGACCCATTTGTAAACGATGCCATTGAAGGCCTGCAAAATTTTGCCTCTCCTAAAAAGCTGGATGATTATGTTGGGCAGCTTAACAAAAAATTACAGCAGCAGCTTGATGTAAAAAAACAGAAGAAGGAAAAACGCGAAATAAAACACCTGGGCTGGGTAATATTTTCTGTTGTGCTAATATTGGTACTTTGTGTACTTGGCTTTGTGGTAATACACCTGTTGCGTACCCACCAATAAACAATTTAGTTATCCCCTTGTAAGTGCCTTAATAACAGCCGCATGTTGCGGGTACGTTGCTGTAAGGGCAGCCCTTTCGGCCATTTCAAAATCAGCAAAATCAAAGCCGGGGGCTACCGTGCAACCTACAAAACTAAAACTGGTGTCATCTGCCGGGGCTGATGCAAACCAGCAGCCCGCAGGCACAACGTACTGAAAGGTTTCGCCCTGTTGTATATTGCTGCCAAGCCTTACCTGCAACATTTGCCCCTGTGCATTAATAACATAAATAATCAATGCCCCGCCTGCATAAAAATGCCAGCATTCATCGCTTTGTATGCGGTGGAAGGCTGAGAAATTACCCCGCTCCAGCAAAAAATAAATAGCTGTTGAAAAACTGCGTTCACCATTAAACTGGGCAGGTAACGCCTGCTGTGCAATGGTACCGGCACTGCGGTATGTTTCTTTATACCAGCCACCTTCGGGGTGGGGCAACAGGTTAAGGCTGCTGATGATTTCTGTGTGGGTTAATGGCTGCATTAATAAAGTGTTTTGTTGGAGGCCATCCACTCGGTAAACATTTCTTTGGCCCCGCTGGTGTGTATACATTGCATAGGTATGGCGCGCTGCTGTATAGACAGTACAAGCTGATCGTAAATAAACTTATCATCAAAACCGGCATCGGCGGCATCGTACCGGGTATTGGCGTAATACACTTTTGCTGGCCTGGCCCAATAAATAGCACCCATACACATGGGGCAGGGTTCGCAGGTGGTGTACAGCTCGCAGCCACCCAGGTTAAATGTACCCAAATTGGTGCAGGCATCACGTATGGCCACTACTTCCGCGTGGGCTGTAGGGTCGTTATCGGCCAGTACACGGTTACTGCCGCAGCCAACAATCTCCTCCCCTTTTACAACAACGCAACCAAACGGGCCGCCTATATTATTGCGCATTCCCTTTAGCCCAACCTGTATCGCCTCTGCCATAAACTTTTCTTCTCTCGTCATGTAACACCGTGTTTACCATAAAGGTAAAAGGTTTGCGGGTAAAGGCAAAGCACGCCGTTTACATAAACAATGCCGGGCTTTTTTATAAAGAACTGCGATATTTGCACCCCTTAATAAAATTTGTATGAGAATTGCTATAAATGGCATGGGGCGCATCGGGCGGCTGCTTTTCCGCAGGCTTGTGCAGCACACGGGTATTGATCTGGTGGCTGTTAACGATATTATGGATGCGGGCAACCTGGCCTACTTGCTTACTTACGACAGCCTGTTTGGCAAAACAGCCAGCAGGGTTACTGTTGAAGGCGACAGTCTTGTTTATGAAGGCAAAAAAATAAGGGCTTTTAAGCACGAAAGCCCGATGGCGCTTAACTGGGGTGCGCTGGATATTGATGTGGTACTGGAATGTTCGGGCCGCTTCACTTCAAAGGAAAAAGCCAGCCTGCACTTAGAGGCGGGGGCTAAAAATGTGCTGCTTTCCACCACCGGCTCGCCGGATATTCCATTAATGATTTACGGGTTTAACCAGCACCTGTTAACCAAAGAAACCCGCATTATTTCGCCCGGCGGCTGCATGACCAATTGCACCACGCATATACTGTACATCCTCAATTCCATTGGCATAGATACGGCACAGTTGAACATACTCCACTCCTACACCTCGCGGCAGGAACTGGTAGATACAGCCCACCCGCAGTATCGCAGGGGACGTGCGGCGGCAGAATCAATTATACCCGTGGAGATTGACCTGCACCTGTCGCTGGAACGGCTGCTACCACCTTTGAAAGGGCGCGTGGCTGCCATGTCAACCAGGGTGCCTGTAACCAATGGCGCTATGGCCGATATTACCGTGCAACTAAAACACACAGCAACCACAGCAGACATCAACACGCTTTTTAAAAAGGCGGCAGAGCTTGAATACAAAGGCATACTTGATTATACAGAAGACCCGTTGGTATCTGCCGATATTAAAGGCAATACCCACAGTTGCGTGGTAGATGGCACCCTTACAAGCGTAGTGGGCAAACAGGTAAAACTAATTGCCTGGTTTGATAACGAATACGGCTATACCAGCCGCATGATTGACTGGCTGGAGCTTTGGGGCAAACTGGGGGTATAGCTATTCGTCCATCAAAAAACTTGACATACACACGGGTTAAGTACCCCATATTCTGTTGCGGAAGATGTCGAAGGTTTGGCGCATGTGCCGGTTAATAAACAGCAGCAGCACCAGGGCTGCAAGTGCCCAACCAACAATGGTAAATATTTCCATGTTGCTCAGCAAAAAGCACTGCCGGTTAAGGCTTTCGGTAATTTGCTTAAAGGCCAGCTTGCCCGCCTCGTCGGCCGAAAAGCCTTTGGCTATATTGGCTTGCATGGCCACCTCCATCCGGGTTTGGGTGAGCGGGTTCTCCGGCAGTATAAATTGTTGCAGCTTGCTGTAATGCTTTTGCTGAAAATATACCTGTGCATTTTGCATAATGCAAAAACCGGCGGCATTGCCCCAAAAACGCCCGGCAACCCCCACCGTACCGGAAAAACGTGCCAGGTGCGCCGGTACCGATGATACCGTAAAAAGCACCAACGGCACAAACAACACCCCTACAGCTACCCCTTGCAGCATGTAAGGCCATACCACATTTGCCAGGCTTACATCCGGTACAAACAAAAACGTAAACCAAATATGATGAACAGCCATTAAGCCAAAGCCAAGCATAAAAATA
>CAZRDD010000447.1:0-4552 GCA_964598675.1 uncultured Parafilimonas sp. | reverse complement strand
AGGCAGGTGGCATATTGATTGAGAACAGTTTAAGGGGAAATAATTGGCAGTGGGCAGTGGCAGGCATTGGCATAAATATTAATCAAACAGTGTTTGGCTCAACAGCAGCCAATGCAGTATCGCTTAAACAAATAACCGGTAAAACCTTTGATGTGCCTGCAATGGCCAGGCAATTACAGGCACTTGTTGTGCAACGCTTTAGCCAGCTTACAACCGATGCGCCAGGTATATTACAAGCGTACAATAATGTGTTATATAAAAAAAATGCCAGTGCCCGCCTGCGTAAAAACAATGTGGCATTTAATGCTGTAATAAAAGAAGCGCTGCCCGATGGCAGGCTGCTTGTGGAAGGTGCCCCCTGGGAAAGCTTTGGTTTTGGCGAGATTGAATGGGTGTTTTAGAGAGGTCCATGGTTCATAGTTGATGGTCCAGGGAGAAGAAGACTGGGGTGATATAAAGAGAAGAAATTAGTTATATTGTATGATGCATAATGAGCCGCAGGAGTAAAAAAGAGGGCGGCCCCGGTTTTTTATATAGCCTGTGGAAATATTGTTCCGGCGGTGGCATAATATATTTATAACACCCAATTTTGTAAAAAAACAGCCCGGCGTAACATTACGCTGGGCTGCTGTGTTTATAAATGTACTTAACCCCATGCAGCTATCACTTCTTCAGCATGCTGCTTGCTTTTGGGTTTTGCTATTATTTTTTTTATAATGCCTTTTTCATTTATCAAAAAAGTGGTGCGGTGCAGGCCCGTGTATTGCCTTCCATACAATTGCTTTTCGCCCCAAACACCATATTTGTCAATAATGGTATGCTTACTGTCTGCAATAAGGGTAAATGGCAACTGAAATTTGGTTTCAAATTTTTTGTGGCTTTTTTCGTCATCGGGGCTTATGCCAACCACCTCAAGGCCGTGTTGTTTAAGCAAAAGGTAATTATCGCGCAGGTTGCATGCCTGTACGGTACAGGTGGGTGTATTATCATGCGGGTAAAAATAAATAACCAATTTTTTGCCTTTAAAATCAGCCAGCGTAACCGTGTTGCCATTTTGGTCAATGCCTTTAAATGCCGGTGCTTTGTCTCCCTCCTTCAATGTTATCATGGTAAAATTCTTTGTTTTCTAAATAACAATCTTATGTTTTTTTTTGTTTTCTGGCACAATATTATGTGTAATTAGTCCTTGTTTTGGCCAGTAATTGTATACAAATAACATACAATACATAAGAAAAATGTTATTTTTTCGTTGTAACCTTATTATTTTGCATACCATGTTTAAACGAATTATCCTTAGTTGCACAGCGTTGGTTTTTTTTGCAGCAACACATGCCCAGTACGAAAGCTACAAACAGGAAGGTGAATTTGGCGTAGGTGTTGGCCTGGCCCATTACTTTGGTGATTTAAACACCAATGCATCGTTAAGCCACCCAAAATTTAGTGCCGGTATTTACTTTTTAAAACAGTTTAATAACTACGTTGGCCTAAAAGTAGCAGGCAATTATGCTTTTTTAGGTTATGCGGACCAATATAGCAACAGTGCTTCCCAAAAGTTGCGCAACCTTAGTTTTAATACAGATATTTACGAGTTTTCAGTAAGCGGGGTTTTTAATTTTTTTAAATTTCTGCCTACTGTACCCGGTTATAATTATACCCCTTATATTTCTTTGGGTGTGGGGGCTTTCTCTTACGACCCTTACGCCTATTTAAACGGGCAAAAATATTATTTGCGCCCACTGGGCACCGAGGGCCAGGGCAGTGCAGCTTACCCCAACCGCAAACCTTATGGCTCAATGGCCGTTTGTTTTCCGCTGGCGGTTGGTTTTAAAGTAAGCATTAGCGATAAAACAAACCTTTTTGCCGAGGTGGGTTACCGCTTTACCACTACCGATTATATTGATGACGTAAGTACTACTTACGCACCGGATGCTTTTCCGCCAGGCCCTGATGGGCAACCTACCATAGCATACCAACTGCAGGACCGCAGCAACCAGGTAACCAACCCCGCCATCGGCATTAAAGGCCGCCAGCGTGGTAACAGTTCGCAAAACGATGCTTATGTAATTTTTCATGTGGGGTTATCATTCAATATCGCCTCCTATTTGTGCCCAACAACAAAATAATTTAGGTACTGTATAGCAAAAAAGGGGCCTGTGCATTGTTTAACAGGCCAAAGCGCTGTTAATTATTGCGTTTTATGCCCGTGTTTGTTTAAAACATGTTAATTATTCCTTTGCGGGAGCGTGTATTTTATTAACTTCGCCCATTCTAATCTCCCCGGAGAGCTATGACGCAACTCGAAAAAATTGATAAAAACCGGCTGCCACGCCATATTGCCATCATAATGGATGGAAATGGGCGTTGGGCGCAGGAAAAAGGGCAAGACAGGCTTTTTGGCCATTTTCATGGTGTTGAAAGCGTACGTAATATAGTTGAAGGTGCCTCTGAAATTGGCATTGAATACCTTACGTTATACACCTTTAGTACCGAAAACTGGGACAGGCCCGCCTACGAAGTAAGCGGCCTGATGGAGTTGCTGGTTGATACCATTAAAAACGAGGTGCCCGTTTTAAATAAAAATAATATACGCCTGCATGTAATAGGCGATGTGCTTATGCTGCCATTAAATGCACGTAACGAATTGCAGGATGCCATTGCCGAAACCAGCCATAACACTGGCCTTAACCTTATACTGGCATTGAGTTACAGCAGCCGTTGGGAAATTGTAAATGCAGTAAAAAATATTGCGGTTGATGTACAGGCTGGCAAAATTAACCCAGGTAGTATTACCCAGGATACCGTGCAAAACTACCTTACTACCAGTGCTTTTCCCGACCCGGAATTAATGATACGCACCAGCGGGGAGTTTAGAATTAGTAATTTTTTATTATACCAATTGGCCTACGCCGAACTGTATTTTACCGATACCCGGTGGCCCGACTTTAGAAAAGAAAACCTTATTGAAGCTATTTTGGATTACCAGGCGCGTGAGAGGCGTTTTGGCAAAATTAGCGCGCAATTGCAGCAGGAAACGCTGGCCTGATTACACATGGCTACAAGATAAAAACGTTATTTAACAAACACTTTTAATTATTCCCGTTAATTTGCCGCCACTAAAACAAAACTGCCTTCCCCGAAGGTGCGGAGTTTTGGTAAGCAAAACAAACAATAAAATCCGGATGCAGAAGTTTTTAATATCATGTATACTTGCGGCCTTAGTTTGCCTGGTTGGCACAAAAACGTATGCACAGGTACCCGGCAGCGCTGGTGATACAACAGTAACATCGGTAAGCGCCGACCTTGTGAATATTTACAACCAGCGTACCCCTCAAAAATATAAAATTGCAGGTATTAAGGTTACCGGTAATAAATATTTTGATGAAGCCCTGCTTATATCGGTAAGCGGCTTAAATGTGGGCGATGAAATAACCATACCCGGCAGCGAAAACTTTGCAAAAGCTATTACCAAACTGTGGAGCCAAAACTATTTTAGCGATGTAACCATATATATTACCAAACTGCAGGGCAAAAACATTTACCTGGAAATTAATGTTACTGAGCGCCCAAGGTTGTCTAAATTTTTCTTTAAGGGTATACAAAAGGGGCAGGCAGATGATATTAAGGAAAAAACAAGCTTGGTGGTTAACAGGGTTATTACCGAGAACATGAAGCGTACCGCAGTTGATGCCATAAAAAAATATTATGCCGATAAAGGTTACCTGCTTACCAATGTAATTGTTGAACAAAAGAAAGACTCCGCTTTAGAAAATACTGCAGTACTTACTTTTAATATTGAAAAAGGCAAGAAGTTGAAGGTTGATAACATAAACTTTATTAATAATACTGTTGCTGACGAAAAGCTGAAGGCTAAAATGAAGGATACCAAGGAAATGACACATTTTACCTTGTACCCAAGTTATACTTCAGGCGGCCTGGCACCATTAAAAACATACACCTTTAAAGAGTACCTGCACGATAAAGGGTATCTTACTTACACCAAAACACGTAAAGTATTAAGCCCTTATGTAAGGCTTAAATTTTTTACAAGTGCCAAGTTTAATGCTGTTAAATACGAGGATGATAAAAGTAAAGTTATTGATTACTATAACTCCCTCGGTTACCGCGACATGTTTATTGTTGCCGATAAAAAGAAGCTGGATACGGCAACCGGCAAGGTAAATATTGATATTAAGGTTGATGAAGGGCATAAATACTATTTTGGCAATATTACCTGGCGTGGCAACACAAGGTATTCTGATTCTATATTAACACTTATACTCGGTATACATAAAGGCGATACCTATAACTCCGAGTGGCTTAACAAAAGGCTGGGTAAAAACACTGCGCCGGAAGGTGGCGATATAAGCGGGCTATATTACGATGAAGGTTACCTGTTCTTCCGTATTGACCCTATTGAAACAGCGGTATATAATGATACGATTGATTTTGAAATACGTATAAACGAAGGTGCGGTAGCTACCTGGAAAAACATCAGAATTTCCGGTAACGAAAAAACCAAGGAATATGTAATACGCAGAGAGCTTAGAACACT